>NZ_CP048879.1 GCF_011009015.1 Spartinivicinus ruber | reverse complement strand
ATGAAAATATTGCCGGTTCTGGTTATACGACAGCTCAACTGAATCAAACCACTGCTGTAGTCTGTTTTCTGCATCTTCTTCATTCACGCCTGCTTCCTTGATTGCATCAAGGATGGTTGCAAAGTCAGGCTTCTCTTCTTCTGTGGAGTCGAGTACATAACCACGGTTATCCGCAAAGTTTGGATTGATGACATAGTCAAAACCGCTGATCTGATTTAAGAATGTATTCGCGCCTGTTTCACTTCCACGCGCCGCAATTGAAAAGCCACCGACTTTCGAGTTGTGTAACCCAAGCAGGGTTTTGCCTTCTTCATTATCGAGCACTTCTTGGGTATGGGTAACATTGCCTGCATCATCAATGGTCAGTTCCGTGCACACACAAGCAGGGATTGCTTTGATCACGATTTCTTTGCCACTGTCGAGTTTGGCTATGTCCGTTTCTCCGGGAAATAATTTATTCGTTAGTTCACGGATACCATGACCCACATAACCCACCATTTCTCTTAGTTTCAGTCGTTCTTGAGTTTCTGGTGATTCAATGATCTTCTTGAAGTTATCTAATACATAACCGCGTTCTTTACCGGAGTAGCTACGACCGTTCTCAAAGATGTTAAATTTGCAAGTGACTCTATTTAAATTGCTTTTGCTCATGAGTAGACTCGTTAGGTTTGCTTGATGGGGTTGAAGTAGGGGAGGGCTTTTTGGAAGTAAACAGAGGACTGATGTCGTCTGCTTGGAACTGCATCAGTTCAGTCATGACCCAGTTCAGAGAGTCTTTTTTATCAAGTAACTGGAACTCAGGGTCAATCAGTTGGATCAGTGAAACGACAGATGTCGCAAAGTTGGCTCGTACTTCTTGCGCTTGAGCTTGCTCTTGTTCAAGTGCCGTATTGATACTGTTGAATTTAATCACCCAGGGTTTGTCATCGGGGGTATAAACTTTATTGTATTTATACGCCACATGGATTTCGAACAGTCGCTCGATACCGTTACGCATGGCATTCCTTACCAGATTCGCTTTGATAGCTGCCGCGATGGCCATCCGAAAAAATCCACCATCACCGAGACCACCCGACAAGTCATCGGTAAATCCCAATAATGATTTATCAACGCTCAGTGCTGACGCAAGCCGGTTGACGATAAAATTCACGTCTTCGATGGAGGCGATATTTACATCGTTGACTTCGGTTTGAATATCCACTTTGCCAGACCCACTCGACCACACCGGAAACACCAGGTTATTGATAGTGTTAAAGAAGCCGCGAGACATCGCCTGATTAGATGAGTGGTCAGCTTTCTGTTTCAGAATTTTGGCAATGGTATTGAAATAACCCGCAGCTTTTTGAGGGGATTCTTGCCCCACATTGACACCAATAAACCGATCTTTTTTTCCTGCATTCCAGCGAGCCACACTTAAAGCTGCTGATGCTTGTTCAAGTTTTTGCCAGGGATCAAAAGCTGCTCTTAACAATGATTCCCCATAATGTGTCGTTTCAACAACCGGGTCATTTTCGTAGTCATCGGATGCCAGGTTAAAATGGGCTTGCTCTCTTGAGGCTTGGTGCTGTTGGTGACAACAGAGGTTTGACCATTGCGGGATTTTAAAGCCAATGATTTTCCAGGGTTCAATCAGTTGTTGCTTTTGATCGGCGGGTTGATGTTTAGAACGATAACCACACAATAGCCCGGCTCGCTCAAACTCTTTAATCGAGATCGGGTGAGTGTAACGGTCATGTCGTATATGTTGAATGCCTTTGCCTTCTTTTCCATAAGGGCGCACATAACAGACGCCATACTTCGCCGCTTCATAGGCCCAGTTATGGAGCTGGGCATTAAACAAATCCCGGAAGGTATCATTCAAATCTGAAATCACTTGGTTTGGTTGACCATCTTTCGACTCAATAAAAATGATCTCATTGGTGTCAGTTGTTGCAGAAAGGGCATGCTGAATGTGCATTTTTAAAGCAGCATCAATAGACGGATCCACCGCCATATCATCATAGATTTTGTATTGCTGGGTTCTGTCAGCAGGGAAGGGGATTTTTAATTGTTCGTAGTGGCTGGCATCATCGGTTTGGAGCGGTTGATTCAACAGTCGTTCAACACTGGAAATATCAGATGCAATCCCATTGACCTGGCTGTCATGAATAGCCGGTTCGTTTTCATTAAAGCCGGAAAACAAGCGTTTCCAACGGCTTTTTTTCTGCTTGGGTTTTTCGGTCTTTACTGCCATAAACTCGCCTTTTCAGCGAGTATATAATGATTTAATACAAAGTACGGCAGATAAAAAAATGTTGTATATGGGTGGGTTATATGTGTTGTGTAGCACTGCTACACAAGTTACACGTGGAACATTTCTTATGTTCCACGGCAATCAGTGTAACAATAATATGTCCCTCACAGGTCGCGGTTCAGTGGGCCTGGCGTAGAGCAGCCCTGACTTCTAGCTCTTCATCAAAAAGTTCATAGGTCAATAAGTCACCCTCTTCGGTATCCAGCACATGTTGGGTATTCGCTTGTGCTCCCATTTCAAACTGCCATTCCGCGTATTGCCAAGCCGCGACAATGCCATAAGCGGGATCACTGAACGACAGTTGGCACAGGATTTCTTCATCGAGATTACCGACTGAAAATAATGTGCGCGTATCGCCTTGCTCCATTAAGAGTTGTTTTAACCACCACCAGTAGGGACCATAAGCCCGGTAATGTAATGCGTTACGCCGTAACGTATTGATCAGGTTTTTAACCGTGCGACTAATAAACTGTGCTTTGGTCTGGTTCGCTGTGGCTTCTTCCAGCAAAGGTTGTAATTCAGTTTCAGTGAATACGTTAATTGCCATTGTTACACCAATAATTCAGTTATCTGTTGTAAATCTTCATTTGTCGGTGAACGTAGCCACCACCAGGAGCCATCAAACCCTGGGCTGTCCATGGTAAAGGAAGCCCCATAATGGGCTTTGAGTTCATCTTTATTTGCATAGAGCTTGCCGTTTTTGGCATACCGATCATGTAAAAACAATGCCTCAAAAGCCGGAATAAATTCACCACCCCAAGTCCGGCGTCGTGCTTTTTTGGTGGCGGTGGTCATATCAGTAGTATTAAAGCGTGCAGTGATGCCAACCTCGGCTAATTGATCAGCGAGGCGCTTTGGCACTTCACGAAAATCGTCGTGATTTTTTACCGCTTCTTCTGCTTCCAGGGTGGCCTGTTGACCGGCGGCCATGATCAGCTGATTTTCTTGGGCTGCAATAAAATTATTTACCCACCGTTCTATTTCATAAAAATTGGTGCCGAGCGTTTTGACTGCTTCCCGTAATGCACTATTCAGTGCATTCATTTGACTGCGAAACTGGTCGAGGTTGTGGCGGTGATCACTGGTGGCGAGTCCTTTTTCCTGACTCAATGTTTGCCAGGTATTAGCCAGTTGTGCATTGACATCCGCTTGAGTGGCTGCATCTAAATAATAAGTCACTTTCCTTTCATAAGATCGGCCAAACCAAGTGGTCATGACACTTTCCAACTCATCAAACTGGTCACTGTCTTCAGGGACTAATTGATGGTCACGAACAAAGGCAGCATAAAATTCCATTACCCGCTTACACTGAGCTTGGTTTTTCGATTCTGGCCAGAACACCTGACTTTTTTGTTTAGCGGTGGCTTGTCTGCCATTGATCAGTTGCAATGTGCCACCGCTACTTTGAATTAAAAAACCATCATCTTCCAGGTTAATTTGGTCCACCAGCTGGTGATAAATGGAGGGTTCTATAGATTCTAAATTTTCATAGGTCAAACGCTTTGATAATAACTGTTGTTTATCAAAATCAGCTGCGGATAATGAGGATAGCTTTATATCATCTCGGCCCAGCTCTTGTAACCAGAACTGCTTGGTTTGACCTTCAACATTAATCGTATTGAGGAAACCATGCTTAGCTTCAATACTGACCACTTTATACGCGGCATTATCACCCCAAATCCGGTCTGAGACTTCAAGTACAGTGCCTACCGTAATGACATAATCACTATCGATAATGTACACCTGATCGGTGTTGGTTATGACACTGGGATCAAAAAATAATTTGCCTTCTTCAGCTTTATCTAGCAAGTACACCCGGTGCCGCTTAATCTTGTGTTCCAGCTGTTCGCCTTTGGCGGCATGGTCTTCATCAAAGCTGGCTAATTGTTGGCTGAGTTTTTCATGTTGGGACTGATAACGAGCCAGCTCTTTTTGTAATACAGGATCATCGCCGTGGACGAGTTGGATTTTGATAGCCGCAATAGAACTACTGTTTTTATCCAATCGACTTTGCAGCTTTTCTTTCGCCAGCGCAGTATTTTCAGTTTGATGTTCAATTAACGCGGCTTCGGCATTTAATAGACTTTTTAATTCCCGAACAATATCGGCACGGACTTTAGCGGCTTCTTGTTTGGCACGTTTGGCTTTGGCTTCCGCGATTTTTTGTTGATAGGCTTCAGGATCTGATGCCAATAGCATGGCTAATTCTTCAGGGTCCAACATATCGCCGTTTTTGGCCTGGTGAATGTTATTGTCAGTCAGGATTTTATTAATCCAGCCTTCCTTGCGACCAATTAAATGCAGGCGATATTCATCTAAAGTACTTTGCGCGACATAATTATAAATTTTAACCCGACTTTGGGTATTCCCCTGGCGAACCCCACGGCCTTTACGTTGGGTTAATTTGTCGGGTGTCCAGGGGAACGTCAGGTTATGGATGGCGGAAGTACCATGCTGTAAATCCACCCCTTCTTCAGCGCGCTCATTGGCAATAATAATTTGAATACTGCCTGCGTTGTATTCATGGGCCAGTTTTTGGGTTTTGGCGCCGGCGGCTTCATCCGCATTAATAATCCCGATTTTTTTGATATCCATGGGTAGGTGATGCTGAATTAATCGGGTTAATTTACGGTGCTGGGATTTTTCTGAGGAAAAGATTAATTGCTTGCCGCCACCTTCATATTCGGTGCGTAAATTCTCCATTAAGCGACTGTATTTAGGAGGGAGCGGGTGAGTCACATCCGTAATGGGAATACCGTGTTTTTTTAACCCTTGCTCGAACTCTTTTTCAAAAGCCTGATGAAAAATGACCTGCATGGGGTCGGTATAATCTTTAAAATCATCATTCAGTTCGATGGTGTGTTTTTCTTTACCGTCTTCGGCCATAACTGTTATGGTTTTGGTTTGTGGCATCCCAGCCAAAACGGCCATCACCGCTTGTTTATGTTTTTGCGGAATGTAACTGGTCAGAATACCTTTAAATAAATCCATATCGGTGGCAACCCGTTCCATTTCCCGCATCACTGAAAATATCGGGCGATCACTGCCTTTTTCGGCTTCTTCGCGCAATTGCTCATATTTATCCATCTGCTCGAGGGATAACAGGCAATCGGCTTTGACTTCTTCTGCCTGGGGTATTTCCAATCCTACATCACCGGCATTTTTAATAATGGCCTGTTCTTTAAATAAACTGCGCAGACCACTCAAATTTCTAAAGCCGACCAAGCCTTCTTTGGCGACACTATCGCCGGTGATTTTCAGTTTACTGACGGTATCAATTTCGCCAAATACATCAATAAAATCATCCGGGGTATAAATACCCAGCTGATGAAATTTTTCCATTGGCATCGTTAGGGATAACATATTAAAGGCTTCGACTGGGCTACTGGTCAGTGGCGTAGCCGTCAACATATACGGCCCGCGTCCGTTATTGTTATCGCGTAAATAGTCCATTTTTAAAGACATATCCTTTGCCCGTTGCGAGGGGCTGACTTTGGATAAATACGCCAGGTTATTGCCTTTACTGCCTAATTTATGCGAGTTTTTAAAACGGTGAGCCTCATCAACAATGACACTATCAACGCCTAAATCTTCAAAATACGGCAGCTGGTCTTTTTTAGTGGTACCTTCATCGCCGTATTCCCCTTGAATCCGGGCTCTTTCTTTTTCCTTTTTATAACTTTCGGTTGCTTTTGATAGCTCGGTATTGCTGATTAAATTATTTTTATACCATTTTTCCTGATAGCGTAATTTAGTTTCGGGTTTTAATGGCAGGCGTTCATACACCTGGTGAGACATAATAATTAAATTGTATTTACCATGGGGAATTTCCCAGCATTTTTGGAAAATGGTCTTCGGATCATCTTTAACCATCACCTCGCGTTTTACAGGTTTGCCGTCATTGTCTAGCTTAGGGTTACCTTGATCATCAACAACGACTTCTGTGACGACCAAATCATCGTTGTCTTTTTTGGTGTGATAACCGACTAATAAAAATGGTTTGCCTTTAGCGTAAAACTGTTGTGCATTACGGCCCCAGTTTTCTAACACACTATCAGGGGTAACAATCAAGGTGCGTTTGGCGCGGCCCATGTCCAGGTTATATTGCGCAAGGCCTAAACCTGAAAAGGTTTTACCCAGCCCTGTCCCGAAACATAAAAAACCGGCCCCTTGTTCGCTTAATTGGCGAATGGCTTTGTTTTGGTAATCATGGAGGTTTACTGCACCGGACGTGTCCGATAGATTTAAGTTCTCGCCAGACAATTCAGGGGTAATATAGCGGTTAACCTGATCGTTATACTCCTGTTCAATCTGTTCTGCATCGACATGGGTTTGCAGGTATAAATTAAATTGTGACTCCAAGCGTTTCATCCGCTCCCGAAAATACGCCTGGTCTTCTTCTTTAACGCGAGTCGGTTTACCGTTTAAATAATTGAGTAATTGCAGCTCAAACCCTTTGGGTTTTTCACCCCAACGTGCAATCGCTGAAAATTGCCCGCTGGGATCTTTCGTATCGACCACACGCGCTTGATTGACTTCTATTGAGCCGTTAGGGAGTCGAGTGGCTACCGACTTTTCGACTTTATATGAAAATTGAAACCCTTGTTGTTCCTTTAAAAAATCCAGTAAATATTGTCGGTCCAGGGTTTTATGGCGCAAACTGAATTGCACCTCTTTTAAAGCAGTATGATTGCGGCGGCGTTGCATCTCATCAATTTGCACCTGCCATTTATCAATAAGCCGCTGGTCTTTTTCATCGGCCATTGTTGCCAATAGCTGTTGGCTTTTGTCTACGACATCGCCACTGTAGTATTCATTGGCTGGAAAAATATGGCCGTCAGGACTAATTGCCAGTGCATCAAAGCGAGTAATATCCCCTAAGTTTTCGATGGGTGGGGAACCGTTATATAAGCGCTGAATGTCGGCTAATTCCACAAAGGGCAGCTTTTCGACAGTCAATAAATATTCAACGATGGATAAGGCATGGCCTGGATCATAACCTTGGGCCTGTTCGGTAACCTGCCCCTGTAACAGGGGGGATAATGTGCCGTCTTTATCAATAGCATTGGCAAATGCGCCCCAGGCTTTAGCCGAGCTGTCTTTAACAATCAGTTTTTTACTGCGAGACGGTGGCCCGTATCGTTCAAATTCCGCTTTAATTAAGGCTTGTAAAACCCCTAAATCCTCAGCCGTTTCGCCTTGTTGCAACTGGCTTTTTAATCGAATCACCTGGCATCCCAGAATACCACCACGCAATACTTGTTCGCGTAAGGTATCCGGCTGTTGTCGGGCATGAGTGATCACATCCCGTTGGTGGGGTTTAAATAATTCAGGCCAGGTAGTAAAGGCCAATTCAGCTTGCTCAAACGATAATTGCAGTAAACCGGTAGGGCTTTCCAATAAAGCCGTTAACGCTTCAATGGAACCAACCCCATAGGTGGACTTATCAATGATATTGGGCTGGCCTTTAGGGGCGGCTATCCATTCGCCATCGGTAAGGGTGTGCATCAGGCCATTAATGACTCGGGTATCACCATTCTGAAATTGAGGGGCCACTGCTTTGGTTGTTTCTAGTAAATCCCAATCAATACGACTGGTGAATTTATGGGCTAAAGCCCGTTTAATCGCAGTATTATTTAAGGATTGTTGGGCGGCTTTGGTGGTACTGTCCGGGCGTTGGTGAATAAAGCGTTTGCCTTCGTCTTTAAAATAATGACCTTTAATAAAAGGCGTCCATAAAACATTGGCTTCCTCTAACACCGCTTTAGATAACGTGTCGATTTTTTCAATTAAATCGGAGGGGTGTTTTTTTAAGACAATTAAATCAGTAACGGTGTCAGTGCCTTGCTGACTAAAGGTTTTTGCGGGTAATTTATGTGCCCCTAAAAATTCTGCTTTTTTACTGACTTTGGCACGGAAAGCATGTAGTCGCGAATTATCGATTAATCGAGGGGGGACAACTAACGCAACCAAAGCCCCCGGTTTAGCTTTATCAATGGCACGCAACACAAAGTACTGCTCAATTGACTTCACCTGTCGGTAAGCGGGGTCATGTAAGGCAAACTGTCGTCCGTCGCCAAACGGCACATTACCCACCACAGAATCAAAACTGTTATCTGGGGTATTGGCGCATAATTCTTCAAAGGATTGGTTTTTAATACTATCCGTGGGGTGTAACAGCTGATTCACCTGAGCAGCGGTTTCGTCAATTTCGGCCCCGGAAATAATGACTCCTTCGGGTTTGGTGGCGCTGAATACCCCAGCACCGGTTGAGGGTTCCAAGACATTACCGTTAGCAAAGCCATTAACGGCGAGCGCATCCCAAATACCTTCCGCGACCGGGGTAGGGGTATAATACTCAAACAAACTGGCTTCATTTTTTAAACCACCGCGGCCACTGTACTGTCGTAAAATTGCGCGATCTGTCGCGGTTAAGGCGTTGGGGTTGCCTTTGACGCGCTCTAGAATCTCACGGGTTCGAGCATTGATTTTTTCCCGATAAACCTTACCCCCTTGCTGTAACCCAAATAACGTATCAGTCGTTTCGATCGTGGATTCATCGGGTGTGGGTTCGGGTTCAACCGGATCGACTGGTGTTAGATAACCCCAAAAGGCATTGATTAAATCGGAAAGAGACTGGGCGGTGTGAATGTTTTGAAAGGAAGCATCTGACGTGTTCAAAGGAAACCTTTATACAACCATGAAAATACAATCCGGTCATTGTATAAGGGAATGGAAAAATCGACCGCTGATATAAAAAAATTGTGCAAGAAAATAAGTCGTATTATTGCTAAAATAATTTAACTTAATCAGTCATAAATAACAGGTGGAAAATGGACTTGCTTAAAGGAATTATTTTGTTAGGCAGCGTGCTTTTATCAAGCACGCTGCCAGCTGATCAACTGGAGTTTATTCTGGTTGAAATAAACGATGCTGATGTTTGTCGGCAAGCTTCAACTGACTCTGCAATCCCCCAACATAAATCAGCTAAGTTGATCTCAACAGGGAAGCTTAAGGTTCAGCCGGATCAATCGTTTCGGTTGCTGCGCAAGGTCCAGGAAAACCATCTGCGAATATCAGGTAAACTAGAAGCGGTGAAGGATAATCCCCAACAAAAGTGGTTAAATGTCCTAGCTCATGTCACCAAGGCCAATAAAGATGCTAACGAAGTCTCCACTCAGATAACAATTAGCTATGATCAGCCTATTTTGATTGCAGGTGCTTGTCGCTCAGATGAGCCTGGCAATACCGTTTTGTCGGAGCTGTGGTATGTCAAATTGTCTGCTACCTAACAGAAAAATTGATACTAATCGTATTAGCTCCTGGTAATCAAGCTCTACAGGAAGCAGCTTGATACATTGTGACCAAGGCTCCATCATTATAGCTGTTAAGTGTATACACCCATGAGTCAGCGTGCTCGCTCCACTGATAATTTGCTTTTTTGAATCGCATTTTACACAACATGTCATACATGGCTATATGGGTGTCTTCAACAGCAGCATTAGACGCAAATAAGGATCCAGAAAACTGTATATAGCGATAGCCAGATTTTATCGTTTTAACTGAAATATTTTGTCTCCATAACTTTTTACGTAATACAGGCCCAAGTTTGTCACGTAGTTGTGGAAACAAATATTTTTGGTCAGTTACTAGTCGCTGTTTATATTCAGATAGTAGTTTTCTTTCTTCAGTATTTAGTTTTTCTAGGTGGTTGTCTAACTGCAATGCAAGCTCCGCTTGGCTGTAAGTAGCAGCTAATACTATCTTTAAATTAGTTAGGTCAATATTTTTTGAAATTTTTGTTCTACTATTTTTTCGTAAAAAATCTAGCTCTTTTCGTAAATCTTGCATTAACGCAATTTGCGGATTATTCAATTTAAACTGTTCACGCTTTTTTTTGTCTGCAGCTAGCTGAGCTTCCATTTTTTTAATGGCTGCTTGTTTTGCAATTTCTTCTGGTGTTTTGGGCTTAGACATTTCACCATAAACAGAGGCTAATAGAGGAATACCAACAAAACATATTGAAACTGTTTTAAGCAAGCCCATTTTATACCACCTCTTCGCATTCACAATGAGATATCTGATACGCAATATATGTTCCAGCTAAGGTAGTCATTCTGCATCATAATAGATCGGTGTTAGATGTGCTGTCAGAGATGTACCTTTGGCAAAATAAAAAAAACTTCTGCAAAAAGCTAACTGTAAAATCTAAATAGGCAGATTTATGGTGATAAAAGTTAATAACAAAAATGAAATGTTAATCTGGCTCAAAGTCTAACATCATTGTAAAACTTGCTTCTGTAACGGAGTTCAGTCGTTTTTGATCCGCTGTGGGATAGTGATGCTGAAATACCGCTGCTGCTTTCGGTTGATCATCAAAGCCCAGCATATAAACTGTAAACTCACCTGGTGGGGTTGCCACAAACACCTGTTCAGACTCAGAGTGATTGCCAATGATAACATCCAGGAAAACAGATTGGCTGGTATCACGTATATAGCCGAGTGGGTACGTTACTTCTCGATGCCAAGGCTTACCATTGTCAGTAAACCCTGTTAGGGTATCGCCAGGTTGCTGAGTGATATACACCTCAAATGACTTAAAGGGTATTTTTTGTTTATAGGCGGGGAATAAATGGTCGTAGTATTCTGCCGGAGGCAGACTGTCTTTTGATAAACCGGGTGACGGTGGGTAGGGCAGTAAATCCCCTTCGAGTATTTCAAACTCAAATTCAGGCGCCGTGGAATAGGTACAGTGAATATCCATAGGGGCTAGTTGTGGAAATGCTGCGGTTTTGCCAAAGGGGGTATACCCGTGGTGTTGCATATAATCCATGACTAAGAAGCTATCAAAGTCTGGACCTTCTATTGTTGCTGTTGCTTTTTGTTCCCATTCGGCATCCAGTGTGATGATGAGGGGACCACCTAAATAATGCTGAATTTTAAACCGATACATAAATTGGCTATGTCTTCTGTTGTATTAAGCCGTTAACTTGTTAATGTAGGAATGATCATCCCAGGCTTAAACCAGTCAGGTGCCTGGCGATGGGTAATCAGTTTTTTTAAGTTTTTGATTGGTTGAGATTGAATGCCCTGCTGATGCAACTGGTGTAAATAAGCCCAGGCTTTAGCCTCTAACGCTGATGCCATAAAGTCATTGTCGCCATGTGGTGCAATGACTAACCGTCCGGTTTTCTTGCGTTTTGTTTGGTGGTCCCTGGCGCTTGAATTCAAAAATTGATAACCGGTCAAAGGGCCTGTGGTGATCGTTTCTTCAGTAATTTTAATCGGTTTCACACGCTTAAACAGCTGCTCATAAAAATCATGGTCAGTGCTGTGTTGCTGGCGGATTTGTTTAAAAAGGTCTTGCTCTGGTGCGGAAGTATTGTTTAAAAAGCCCAACAGGCAATCAAACATATCCGGATCTTGATTGAATAATTCATATAATTTTATTGAAGACGCAAAGTGCTCTAACCCCATCGACATCACTTCTGTACAGCCATCACGATAATATTTACCTACATAGGGGTTGATAAATGAGTCTGGGTAAGCCACTTCATCAGGCCGGTAATTAGAATTGCCTGTCATTTTCATTAAGGACTGGGGTGGCCCCTCACGGCGTGATTCAACAAACTGCTGTGCTGTGGCTTTTGTTACCGGATCGTTTTCTAGTACATGAGCCATCTCATGAAATAACGTGCGCTTATCAAACTCACCATCCACAAACACGACACCATCCGTGACATTAGCGGCAGCTCGATTGCGCCCATCACTGACAAGTGACACTTGCGATAACCGGCCATTAGTCAGTCGATAAAACTCCGCCATATCAGTTAAAAGTTGCGTTTTACTGTAACCGGCTTTTTTCAGTCGGCTTATAACGGCTGTTGAAATAGACTGCTCTTTTGCCCATTGCTGAGCTGCCTGCGCGGAGATATTGGATTGGTTGATCAGCTGGTCATAAACCGTTTGCATCAATTGTTCGGCTTTTTGGTTAATCGTCTGTTGTGTCTCAATGACTTGTTTTTTGGTGGTTTCATCTGGTTTGTAAAGTGATGTTTGCTTCCACTCATCTTTAACGGGTTTAATGTATTGATTCACTAATTGCTGATAGTGATCGGCTTTAGCGCGAATTGTCTGTTCTTCTTTTAGTAATGCATCATAGTTGCGATTTCGACGCCTGACTTTATTGTTGAACACACTAATTTCAACGTCTAATTCCAGTCGCATTTGGGTTAACCCATGTTCCTTTTTAATATCAGCGATAATTTGGTTAATTTCCTGATGGGATTTTTCGAAAGGGGTTTTAATTTGTTCTAAGGTATCTTGTAACTGTTGTATTTCATTGGCTAACTGAGCATTTTCCGGATTAATCAGTTGCTCGCGAAGCTGTTTACCCTGGGCTCTGTTTTTTTCCAGTTGGGCTTGGCCAATATCATCCGGTGGTCCCCATTGATTAAGTAAACCTTCCAAATCCCCAAATGGTGTCTGTCGCATGATCAGTTGAGTTAATGACTCATCAGGGTTAACGTCCAGTCGACGCCGCCAATAATTCAGTTTGAGCCAGGCAGCTTGCGTGTGTTGGTCAAATTCACCCAGTGGTGTTTGTTTGAGTATGTCTATTGCCTCCATTACCTGAAAAACGCTTTTTGTTGGCGGTGTATCCAGCAGCAGAAAAAATGCCTCCTCGATGCCTGACCAGCTAACCGCTTGTGTAATCGGCTTAAACACAGCATTCATAGTTAAGCCGCTTTTAGGTTGAGGTGATTAATTAAATAGTCGACGACCGGTTGTTTAATTTCATCAATGTTTGCTTCTTCATCCACTACGATGGACTTAACCATTTTGATAAATGCTTTGGGGGCTAGTTTATTAAACTCACCTGCCAATAACTGCTGAAAACGACTAACGGTGGTTTTGCTATTCACCGCTAATGCTTCACGCACCACTTTAATTTCTTTTACCAGCTTAAGCTTTTCAATCCCTTTGGTGTTGTCATTAAAAGCTTTTTCTTGCAGTTTTTTCAGTTGTTTGGCGTAACGTAATTTTTCAATACCTAGGGCCATGCATTAATCACTCCTATTACAGCGGGTGTTCTTCAGCATCTTTGCGTGCATAATATTCAGCGACTTTGCCAATTAACTCGTCGTATTTTTCACCTAATCCCATTTCGATTAATCGGTCTGCTGGTGGCTCTAGCGTATCGAAAATCCCAAATGAGCCTAAATGGTCGTATTTACCCGCTAAAATATCTTCGAGGATTTTAACCAAGCGCTGCTCTTCGTCGTCTTCATCTGTTGGGGTATTGTCCCCATCATTGGCTGCAGTGGTTTCACTTGTGGTTGTTTGGGGTTGTTGCTGCTCTTGCTGACGTTTTTCATCGGCATCGACTTTGGCGGCTTCAATTTCAGCGAGCATTTCTTCAAGCAGCCTTTTTAGTTCATCTCGTTTTTCCGTCAACGTTTGGTTCTCCTCTTCCAAGTCCTGGTGTTTTTGCTGTTGTTCTGCAATTTGCGTCGTTAATTCAGTGGCTTGAGTTTCCAGAGAGGTTAGTTCGTCATCCGCCGCCTTCATATCGGCTTGTGCCTGTTTTAACTGTTGCTGGCGTTCAATGAATTTTGCCGAATTGCCACTGATTAACTGCGCCAGTTTAAGGGCGAGCTCATCCAGACTGATATCCGTTAACGTACTACCGCTCTGTTTAGCCGACACTATGTGGGTAATATCTCGCTTATTTAATAACCAGCGATAAGCAATCAGAGTATCGCTTTGATTGACGACCAGTGGATCTTTATCGGGTGCATGAAATTGTGCTGATAAAGTTTGCCCGTCACTGCAAATGAATTGAGCTGTTACGGTGGCAAATAATTTATTTTTACGGGGCTTGCTGATCGCTGCTTCACCAATCACCAGGTTACCATCCAGCTTGGCCAGCTTGCTTTGAATGACACGGCGTAAAGCGGCTAAGGTTCTGGGCAGTCGCTGGTATTTAGCCGAGACCATGTCGAGAATTAAGGTGTGTTCATCCTCTGGATAGAATGCGTCATCGAGCACCTGTAGAGGTAAGGGTTCTGTTAATAAATCCAGGCTGTCAGGTGTTGTGAGTTGGTCAAACCACTCTTCCAAAGTAATGCAATCAAATCCACTCGCCAGTGGATCATAATCCAGGTGAATCAGTAGTTTATTGGTCATCATGATTTAGGCTGCAATCGGTGGTTGAATTAATTGATCCAGCGTTTCTTGTTGTGTATTGATCTGGCTTTGCAGCTCGGCAATTTCTGTAGTTAATTCTGCGTTGCTGTTTTCCAGTTGGGTAATGGCTTGCAATAACTCATTTAATTCAGCCGCGAGCTGTTCGACCGTAAGTCGGTAGTCATCAATTAATTGTTGTTTATCTGCCAGTTGCTGTTGAGTGCTCAAGGTAGCCTGACGAGTACCACTGCTTGATTGTGATCGTTTTCGCTCGGCCATTTTTCGTAGCTTTGCCTGAAAACTTTTTGAGTTCTTATGAACAAACCCGGCAATTTCACGCACAGCTTTAGTCAGGTTATCGACGTGTTTAATAGCTAATACCTGATTATTTAATTTAACCTGGAAAATCGTTCCCTGGGCGGTGGCTTCAATAATCAGCTTTTGCCCGTCGGCTAAAAACAAGGTGGCTTTTTTGGTGAGAACCCCGGATTTGCGGACAGCGCGTTTACTGCCCTCTATATCCGTCACTGTCACATCACGTTTTTTTAAGGCATTAACCAGGGGTTTTAAACCCGTGGCATTGAAATGATCAAAATCAAACTGTAAGTGTTGTTTATTACGGTCAACCATAGAACACCTTTTAAATAATTAACCTATTGGGAAATTAATATATGGGTGAATGCGTACCCCTTCGGTTGGTGTAACCCAGTCGGGCAAATCCAATGACACGGCGATTAAGTCGCCTTCCTGATCGATTAACCCGGTTAATGAATACTTAGCGGGTGCGGCAATAGCCCCCTCTGGCATCACGCATTTAAACAATAACCGGCCATTAGCAAACACAATGTCACCCGGCTTAAAAGGGGCTTCATAAAACACATTCGCTAACTGGTTTAATGAAGTGTCAATGGTTCTCAAACCAGGTGGATTGGTTGTTTCATTGATTAAGTCGGGGTCATGGCCTAACTGAAATTTTTTAATCTGAAACTGAGAGCTTAAACCAGCAATTGAATGGGCATTTTTTTCATAGTAACGGGGCAACAACAGGGCGCGTTGCCAGGTGTTGTTATTGGTTATCATACAATCTCAAAGTATGTATCAAGTGGGGCATAATCAGTGGGTACATCATCAAAATACAAGTAGGGGCTCTTGTTATACTGTAAGAGTGGTGTTAACTCCCGTTGTTGAAAGGTTTGCCAGTCGAGGCGAGGTGCTTTAATTTGATCTTGATAAGGTAAATGAGCCGTTCTTTCTGTCTTCTGGGTTTCAATTAACAACCGGTCGGGTTTGGCTTTAAAATGAATACTTAGCTGGAATAACTCACCCTCATAAACAATGTGGGTAGGGCGAATCTTCTCTATTTCCTGACGAACAATGGTTTCGAATTCAGTGCGACTGACTTGCAGTAATCGTAAGTGCCGTAAATCAACCCATAATCGACCACGGGATGTTAAAAAATAATCATCCAACTCATGCCCCAGGTCGTGTACTTCATCAGCTGAATAAAAAAGCCTTTGCTGATAAGCTGCTGCATCTTTGGCATACAAGGGTTCCCAGCGGGTATTTAATCCACTGAAGTTTCGCGCCAGAATCGATTGCACGGGTAGTGAAGTATCTTTGTAATGTAGTTCATCGCGGCGCCAGGCAATCGCCAGTGGCTTATTGGTTTCGGCAATGGGCATAAAGACATCAAAAAAACTGCCCATATCCGCTAACGCTTTTTCCAGGTCTTCCGGGCTGGCGGTAAAAATCGAACGACTGTTTTCGACCCGCTCAATGGCAGGGGTGAACTGCTCGTCCCAAAACGTTTCGAGTGCCTGTGCCAGTTGAACCCAACGTTCAGAGGACTGTTTACTGGCCGTGAGCCGATTAACTAACCAGTGTTGCACGCCATACCATTAATAAAATAATCATTTGGTTAGGATACTGTAAATAGTCAAAAAAGGACGATGATAAAAAAATATTTGCAATTTTTTTGGTACGTTTCATCTAAAAAGTAATGAAATACGATTAGGAAACAGACTGACACTACCTTATTAGTCTTTAGTCTATATTAGACAAATAAGTGATGAGACAATGCTAATACGCTTGTATAATAGTATTTTATTAAAAAAATAAATGGAGATTTGTTATGTTAAATATGAAAAAAATATTATTCCTGCTTTGTTTATTACCCGCTTTTGCAAAAGCCGCAGTTTGTACTTTTCCACAAAATGAAATTTATCTAAATCCAGGAGAGTCCAAGTTAATTTCGCATACAGCTAAAAACCTAAGTTATGCTATGTATTTCTTAGATCACAGTTATAATGGTAGCGGCGGGTTAATGATGACTTATCAAGCCCACCCAGGCTGGTTTAAGCAGTCAAGATATGGTTTTACTGGATCTAAAACCAATTTGTATACAACCCTCACTGCATTCCCATTTGCTGCATCTGGCTCTCGTATTAATGTCTCTGAAAGAATCATTGATGTATCTGGCAAGACAATATGCTCTGGTAGTTTTGTGGTTATAATTAACTAATATTGATTGTTATGAGTATTTCATTACTGGCTTTGCCGTCAGTAATGAAACAAAACAAGTATTGATTGCCATGATTTTACATTTTGCTATTTGCTAAGGTTGCAGGCGCAACACTTTTTTGGAAAAATAATCCAGGCAGTATTCTGCTGCTTTCTGAAATTCTAGTTTAAATTGTTCTGCATCATTTGCTAATAATTGGTCGAGAGTAAGTGCGGTACTGAAGTCATCTTGCTTATATGAGCAAAGCCCTTCAGCAAGTACTTGTTTAGAAGGAGTGTTGATTAATTGTATTTTTGCGTTATAGAGCATGTAATAATATGACGGATTTCTTTTATAGTATTGGTAACCCCACAGAATAGAATCTATATCTAAAACTAAGTCTGCCTCGCTGTACTGCTCTGCTAATTTAGCAACATCCTCCTCGGTAGTAATTTTATGACGGTTATCAGTAAGAGTTAGTTGATACTTTTTTGCCAGTTGAGACACTAGGTTTTCACTGATGTAATTGGCAGGGTCTGGTACGTTGTTCTCTCGAATTATGGTGTTACCTGCACTAATCATGGCAACAGCACCTACAAAACCCAGGATGGCTTTTCCTGCTGATGCCGCAAGAAAGTCTGGTTTTTCTCTTAAAGTATGAGTAATACTGGATGCTTTTATTGTGGATAGTGTGTGAGTAGGTAATGGTTGATGTTTTACGGTAGTGCAACCCACCATAACAACGCATAATAGGGTAAGCAAAAACGTATTACTGCTCATGCTCTGTCGTGATTTAATGATAATTTATAGAATGATATGTTTAGTTTAGTCTTTAAAGTAAGTTATTGCAGGTAACCTGGCAATAATCAGGTTGTATGTCTGTCTCTTCAACTGAGTAAAGCACGTAGTCCCCTTACTGCTATCCTTAACGATATTATTGTCATTTAAGTCAGTGGGGTGCTAAATGCTTGATTTGCTGTCAATGAGAGTGCTCTTTTTAATTTGCTGGCTGGCTAGCTTGGGGACATTTACTTATGCTTCAGAGTTAGCTTCGATTGAAGTAACCTTAAAATTGTCGAATGCCTGGCAGCTAGATAGTGGAAAAACGATCAGTCATCAAAGCAAAGAAAATCAGCAATTAATCACTGTCAAACTGGATCATGACAATACAGCTTTACTTCTTCAAGAAGACCAGTCTTCCAATATGCTTGCTATTGCGGTTATGCCTAGACAAGGGATTACCACGGCTTTAGGTTATCAAAAGATGATCACCGTTGAAGACGATACTAAACTGGTTAAGCCTGCCTATGAACAAAACATAGCAGGTCACTCGTTTGCGGTATTGGAATTAGAAGAAAAACGAGACTCTAAAACTCGCTATGAATCCAGTTATGTTATGATGATGGGGAAGTGGATTTTAGAGATTACACGGATTTGTTATGGTCATCCCAGTTGTGTGATACTGCCTGAAACTATCAATCAATTAAAGCTAGTACATGACAAATAGAAAGCTTTATACCTTTTCTCTGATACGTTAAGCATCTATGTTAAACAAGCTACAATTGCTGGCGATAAATGAAATTGTAAGCATTTTTATTATAGTGCTAGTGTCAACAACAGCTTTTGCTGATGAAACTTGTCACCGCCTTACATATGCTGGTGCTAATGAGTGGCAGCCTATTTCTTATATCGATGATGAAGGGATTTACCAAGGGTTAATTCATGACATTATGCAAGCGGCTGTAGAGCCCTTAAACATAGAGCTTGTATCGTCACCGGCACGTCCCTGGAAGAGAGTCATGGACGATTTGTTGAAAAATAAAATTGATGCGATTTTTGGTGCTTATTTTAATAAAGAACGAGAAAAGTTATTTGTTTACAGTACGCCGGTTTTTCAAGATCACATAAAACTGTTTGTACATGTTGATAACCAGTTTCCCTTCAATTCACTTGTTGATTTGATCGGTAAGAGTGGCGTACGTCCTTTTGGAGGGAGCTATGGCGACGAATTTGATCGTTTTGATCGAGAAAACCTTAACCTTAGCCAGATTAAAAGCCACTACTTGATGATGAAAATGGTACAAAAAGAGCGAGTGGATTATGCAGTATTTGCTGAATTTGATGGTTTGGCAGCCATTAAATCAATGGGGCTAAGTAAAAAAATTGTTCCTATTGATAAAGAAGTGACGCAACTTGTTATTTATGTTTTATTTTCAAAACAATCAGCGTGTGTAAACAAACTGGCTGCTATTAATAATGAAATCAACAACCTGAAAAAGAAAGGAACAATCAGCAAGTTTTATAGATATTACTTAAAGACAATCCAATAAATGACTACGATCAATAATTTAACAATAATCCTGACATGGTTTTATCGATATTAATAAACAGCATTTCTGTTAGGTTTGTTGGTTCTGCTGGCCCATCAATACTGATCTCAATATCTGCATCTTGATCGAAAATACCCAGATTATTCATTAACCGATAGAAGTCCCTTACCTGGGCTTTTTCCCGTTTTTGTGGCGAGTGCTTATCATAATGCTGGATGAGCAACTGTTGTATTTGCTGTTTGGCTTCACTGAGTACTACTGATCGATGAAGCGTGCCCTTAATGTTGACTGCAAAGCTCACATCATGACGTTTGACTAACTTATAACGCCGATTCAGCTGGGGTACGGCTTGAAGGGATTGCAGTATTTTTTCACCAACGGTCTCATCACCAGGGGCATACACACAAATAAAAATCTTATTGATAAAGTCGACATTGGGTGCACCGTGCATGGTTTCCGCTTCTTGCTCGCCCCACACATTGCACCAAAGCACATTCGGGTGATTACGTTTGATAAAAAATACATAATCATCATCCCACACTTTGTTCTCGTTATAGAGCGGGTAATACAGCGCATTTCGTCTTATTGCTTCTATGTTTTCACCAAGGCGGCCACCTTCGATGACATCAGCAGTAATTATTTCAATGTCGCTGGCAATTCCTGATTGCAGCGGAAATAATGGCTGATTGGGCATGAGAGTGGTTTGTCCTTCGGTCAGTTGCAGTGCAATCGTAACTGTTGCATTCCGTGCCGGAATTTTCCCAAAAATCCCATTACCAAAACGAACACCGACTTGATCGGTGTGGGTGTAAAACTCGTCGTATACCAGACTATCGCCGTCGGTATTTCTAAATAATCGGGCCTGCTGCCACTCTTGCGGTCCTTCCCCTTCATCTACCCAGACTTGTAATTGGTGAATCGTGGTACTTAAGGCGGTTTCCAGTAATAACTCGATAAAGGGTTTTTCTGCTTCGATAGTAAACGTCAGTTGCTGTTGTTTAAGCTGTTTAATCGTAACAGTTTTACGGTTATTAGCCGGTACTTGAATACTTTCAGTTAATTGATAATACAGTTGTTGCTCCGACAATAGCGCCAAGTTTGCCGGTAACCCAATCGTTTCAGCACTGTTATTTATGACAGTGGTTTGGCCTTGAGAGGGCGTAGGGCGAGTCGGTAAATATTGCCGGTCTTCAGCAAGGGCTAAAATGCTCGACCGATTCAGAGCCGTCGATAAATAACTTTCTTGATGAGCACGCTCAACCCGATGCAATGCATACGACAAGGCTAAATTCTGAAAAATATTCAGCCCCTGCATGACCTGGGAACGGGCTAAAGGCTGTAATGCCGGCTGTTGTTCAATAATCCGAATAAATTCATTTAAAGCGGCTTGATGATTATCCAGCGACATCACAATTCCTTATTCGACAGTTGTAGATTGGTTGCACCCATCTGGTGGTGTATCACCACCTGCATGACATCAATAGCAGGCCAGCTGACCCGGATTCCTAGAATCGATAAGCCCTCAACATCCTGACTGATTTTTTTCACAATGCTGATTTCCAGGGCAACTGCCGTATCTTCATTTTGCGGTGCAAATCGAAACGGTGACAGGTTATGCCCCCAGGCTGGATTATCGGCAATGGTAAATTGCGCATTAGCAAACCACTCCTGCACATTGTTATGAATGGCCTGGCTATCTTGATGGATAGTTAAGCCATCAGCTGAAACTGACAGTAAATGATCCAGTGCTTGCACAGTTAAATCCGGTCGTGACTCATCAGGGTTAATACCACGTCATCAAATTCTATTGGTATCGACGAAAAAGTATCTGGTGCTGGAGTAGACATAGCAGTTGGTTGCACTTGTTGATTAGCCGGTAGTTGTTGTAATGATTTAGCTAATGCTTGCCCGAGCTTTTGTTCGTCCAGGGTGATTGTTTGGGGCGTTGTCGTGGCTGTTAATGGGCTCGATAGTGGCTGTTCTACAGTAGAAGTACGGCTGTTGCTGTCTATTTTTATTGGTGCTGGGTCGATGGCTCGTGACTGTATAGTCACAGCTGCAGTGGCTGGCTCTGCTATAGTAGTAGAGCTAATCCTACCCTGATGACTGGTGGTAGTAGTATTTACCACCAGTTTGTCTGTATTCGTAAACTGTAATTCAGAATGATCTACATTGATGTTTTGGGCATCTGCTGTTTTTGGATTGCTCAGCTCAGATACAGCCATTGTCGTCGGTTTTTCAGCTAAATAATCACTGGCAGTCTGTCCAGCAATATCCCCTAACCAGTTACCAGCTACACCACCAATAATGCCACCAATCAATCCACCCACGGCTGTCCCAAGCAACGGTATTACACTACCCAATGAGGCACCCGCCATAGCCCCCGCCGCGGCACCTCCCACTGTCCCGGTAGTCGCAGCCCCTATCTGTACTACTTTTTGGGGCATTGATAACTCTTCGCGATCTTTGAGTGCTTCATAGGTGGTGGCTGCTGTCATGACCCCTGCTACTGGGCCACCCCATTTCGCTAATTGACTCAGCTTCGATAACCACCGACTGCGTCGATTAGAACGGCGACGGTTGTTGTCTTGATCATCCGACTGCTGTCGTCTGTCTAATTCATCAAGACCTATATCCAATCCATCGCTACCACAACAACAGCTGGCTTTCTGGGCCAGGTTATTGGAAATAGCCTGCAGCAACTGTTGGGTATTTCTTTCTTCTGTAAGTAATGCTGTAGTTTGCCGTGCCAGCTGATCACTCAGAAGCTGCTGTTGTTGATCCTGCTGCACTTGCTGACGTACATCTGCTTGCTGTTGCTGTCCCAATGAAGGGGTTGGTGCCTCTCGGGACGGCTGCGCGCCAGGCGCCGTACGGGCTATGTCGGGTTGATTAGGGTGTTGGTCATTTGTTGCTCTATGCGAAGTCGGCGTTGAATGGCTGACAGGGGTGGCGCTTGTGGTATTTTCGTCCTGAACAACATTAGAATCTGTCGTATTGCCTCGACTTGGGGTGGCTGCTTGTGTTGTACTGGCTGCTCTATTGTCTGTACGGCTTTCGGTATGACTCTCTGCTTGACGGTTGGATCGCCTTGTGCGATTACGTGTTTGGTTTGGAGTGGTATTTGTATGAGAACGCTCCCCGCGGACTCGATTAAATAGCCCTTGGGCATGGTGCATTAACCCCATGGTTTCCTTAGCCGATGACCATAAACCACCACCTAATGCATAGCCGGTTAAATCCCCTTGGTGGCTTGCCATCGAGGCTTGTAACATACCAAACCGCGTACTGAGCTGTGCACGGCTGGCAAACTGCCCGTTTGCTAATCGAATAGGTGCACGTTGATGAGTCGTATTAGAACGTGTATTTGCGGCAGCTGTTGTATTTTCGCTGGTAGCAACAGGTGTTGTTTGTGCTTCATCTGACGTAGAATGGCCCGCCTGTAGTCCTGCCAGACTATGTTGTTGATCTGCTTCGGCAGGTGTTGCGGCTACAACCTCCGGTTGTGGCTGGTTTTGTTCGGCTATGACTGTGCGTTCGATCAGGGTATTTTCAACGACAGTCGATGTGTTTACCGGAATTGCCTCTGAGCCAGGAGTAACCGCGGTTGGCTCGGTAACCTGTGCCGTTACTCCCTCATGTAACCCCTCAGTATTTTCAGCCACTGTTTCCAGTAAATCGACCACGGCTGAATCCCATGGCGTTAATACGGCATTGGGTGTGTTGTCTGCTGTAACCACGGGCGTGGCGGCCACCAGTGGGGTGGCATCAGCGGCGACGTTGGGTACGTTGCTGGAGTTGGTCATGCAGTTTAATTACCATCGAAAAATCACACGCCAGTAAATCCCCTAAGCTTTGTCCGTGCATACATAAATTCGCTAATAACGTATGCCAGCCGGTTTGGCTATATACCTGGCAATTGACAGAAATCCCGAAAGGGAAAAAAAAGCGTTAAATACGGATTATTTGTTTGCGCTTCACAGTCACAAGCGGGTACCTGGGTGGTTAATTGCAGTTTGCCATCATGCATGACCGACGGTAAGCCGTGTTGTAATTCGGTGAGCTTTTCAGAGATTAATTGTGTTAACTGAGCAAATTCACTGGCAGTTAATTGTAATAACCACTGTTTTTTGCCTTCATCATCTACATGTTGTTCTGCAAAATCCAGACAATACCTAATTTCAGCTAAACGTATTTCTGCTTTTTGTTGCCGGTAATCAGCCGTATTGGGAGTTAATGGATTTAACGCCAAATTAAGGGTTTCTAATTGCTCTAAGGCTTCACCTGTCAGCGGTTTAATCTGAAGTGTTTCCCCTTTAAAGGCGATCTCACGATAAGGTTTACCTTTGAGTGTTGTATTGTTATCTGCCAGATCCCGTAAATCCAGGCGATAGTTTAGCGACTTGCTACAGCTGGGGCAGGTATAGCTTAAGGTCATTTGAGTATCTGGCAAGGTGTGCAGGGCATACCAATACACTGCTAGCCGTCTGTCATCCCCAGACCATTGGCGAGCGTCGCTATAGGTTTCAGGGGCTTGTAATTGATTTAAAAATTCGCTGGTGATCTGCTCTTCTAATTCGGGTTGTACATCAGCAATCGCCAGCATTTCTTTAACGGTGGCTTCCCGTAATCGAATGGCATAATCAGGATTACTCGGGCGGGGAATAGGGGCAAAATAATGCATAAATAATTATCGAAACCTGGTAAAGGTAATGGAAAACGCTAAAAACCCAGGCTCGGTATAAGATTCGGTAATCTCGCCAGCCTGACTGGGATACACTAAAAAGGTGTTGATTAATTGCTCATTATTCTGTTCAGTGAGCTGAAACAGTTGTAACTGTCGTACATAACCCAGTGTTGGGTGTAAGGGAGGATTTAAGGTGCCGTCCGCATTCTTTATATTAGCCATCCAATCGAGTAACCAACGGTGAATCCGTCGGTCCTGGTGGTCTCGCACGGTCAGCGTCAAGATGTCAGGCTCTGGCTGTTGCGGTAAATTAATATAATAAGCACCTGTTAAAATTGGCTTGGTATTGAGGGTAAATAATCCATAGGTCACATCCTTAACAAACAATGCAAAGTCTGTGGGCTGGCCTTCAATCGCCATTTTAAATTGCCAGTTTTGCTGAAATGCTTGCTGAACACTGCGTTTAACCGCTAAGCGCTGTTGATTAAAATCGACCCTCATTAATGACTCAGCTGGGCAGCGGTTAAAAAGGGCGGATGTTCTTTCATGATCGCTTCCAGCTCAGTTAACTGCCCACGGATATCAGCTTCTATTGGTAAATGATCAGCCGGTAATTCGGCGGCCTGATGCATCCCCCGTAACCGCTCGTTATTGGCTAAGCTAATTAAGCTGTGTAAATGGCTATGAATAAAACTGGTTTTGGTATTCGCTGGAAAATGATCCGTGGCTAAATCCCAGCGGGTAAAATCCGAAAAATAAATCACCGTGACATGACCAGATGGTGGCTTACCTTCCTCATTAATCAGAGTATTACCATGTAAAATAATCGAAGCGGGCTGTTGTTTATCATCAAAAGCAGTTAATAAACTTTGATAATCGTCTGGTACTTCAAACCCATCGGCTAACTGTTTCGCGGTTAACACCCGAGCTTTCTGAAATCCAATATTGTCATGATAAGTACGCAAGCTGCGTTTTAATAACGCTAAAAACGTCGTCTCATCATCCAATAATAATAACGAAAATTCGGCTTTAATATCGTTCAATAAATCCAATGGTGTCATAAGCGTTCACACCAGTTGTAGTGAATCGTCACGGGAATTTGCACAGTACCGACGCGGTTTGAAGTATCCAGCTCACCGGGATCGGCTTTTAAAATACAGTCTTCCAGCTGCCAGCCTCGGCGTTTTTGGCCTTCACCGACCAGCACCATTTCAATAGTGACGTATTCTTTTTTCTCGATGATTTCAAATAAGGTGTCCTGGACCAGGCCGGTTTTTAATTCCACAATATTCACGGTAATATCGCCGTCGCGTTTCACCGCGCCATATTGCTGAAACCCTTGGCCATATAAACCAAAATCCTCTACCGGATCGCCGCGGGAAATTTCCGGTAATTGGGCTGTACGGACTAAGACGGTTAAATCCTCATAACCTTTAATGGTCATCTCAAAATCAGACGCCACTGCCCGTTCGCCCATCGCGACATTTTTTGAGTAAGCACGCTTTAATAAGGGAATATCACCCTTAACGTTAGGAATACGTGACATAATCACCTTTATTCAGCAATTAAAATCATTAGCCATAAGTGGCCGGGATATCACCACGGGTTAACATTTTTTCGGTTTTAATGGAAAGCTGCACCGCTGCTTCTAATAAATAGCCATTTTTATCACGTGGCCCATCGAGTGGCACTTGTAGACTCTCGATAATACAGGGACCACAGATGACATTACGGCCAATATTGATCCAGACAGACTCGGGTTTTCGCCCGAGTGGCATAATGGCATCCACGTCAGGTGTGGCCATTAATTCCAAAGCCTGGATAGCGGCTTCAACTTCATTTTTAGGCTCCACCAAAGCATACAGCTGTAGGGTAATACTGAACTGGTGGGGCTGGTTACCTTCCCACACCTGTTGGCTATTGAGTGTCGTTACCGAAGTGAGTCCCGTTAATGACTGGGTTAATCCCGCGGTTTTTTGGACCGTCTCTTGTGCCCCTAATGAATCCGTTTCAAAAGGGCTGGACCAGGTGGCACTGAACTCTTTGCTGGTTCCTTCACCAATGGCGCCTACCACCAGTGTGGTATGTTGATGAATCCAGCATTTTAAGTAAGGGCTGATTCGACTGTCATTCAGCCCCACTTGCGTCAGTCCCCCTTGTTGCCAGAGCCCCGTCATTTAAATTACAAGCCTCGCTGTGACCTAAGTTTCATGGCTTTGGCCCGTGCCCGTTTGGCAGCAGCACTGTGCGCCTTGCGGCGTGCTTTTTTTAAAGCAGCTTTTTGCGCAGCCGTCATTCGGCGTTTGCGGGTGGGAATTTTTTTCAGGACAATTTTGCCATCAATCACCCGTCGTACTGCTTTATCCATGACTGGCTGTGAAAGTGCAGCATATTCTGCCACTAACGTACCATCGTCTTTTTGTTCGGTACTGAGCCGGTCTTCAATTTGTTGGGCAATGGTTAACGCGCTGGCTTCATCCTGTCGTTCAATGAAGGTTTTGACATCGCGGTTTTCAGCGCCTAATGCCGTCAGTGCAATAGCGGTTTCACGGGTTAAATCTTCATAATAATCTTCCTCTGGTTGGGTAATATCGTCCTCGATAGCAACATCGGCCATGCCGGAAATAATTTCAGTAAAAGCATCCGGGGTAATTTCTTCCCCTTCTACCCAGGCTAATGCACTGGCCATGGCACTGGCACGTAACTGTTGATCACCAAACTGATCAATAATGCTGTCGGTAATTAATGGATTACTATTATCTAAACACCAATAATCAATATCGGTTGGATGTAAATCACCGGGAGAGCCCGTATCAAACATAAATACTCCTTAAAAAACTAACGCATTAATTTGGGCTGCAAGGCAATACGGCGGGCAACACCAGTGGGTGCAAAACTCACATCCACTTGCCAGAGGTCGATTTCAATTTGTGTAATATCAATATGAAACGGATTTTCCCCATCACGCTCTGGGTTTCGGGGGTTCACAAAAGCCCCAGCATCCACACGACGCTGACAAATGTCATTGGCTAAGGTGGTTAATAACGAGAGGGTTAAGCCATCGGGTTCGAATTTGGCGACACTCGCCGCTTGAATAAATTCATGGGAAATAGCATTTAAAACTGCTACTACATGTTCAAAGCGTAAATAATTATTTTTGGGCCAGAGGTTTAAACAGTCATTAATGAATTTGCCTTTATCCACCGGATTTATGCGTGCATCGACGCGTTCATCTGGTAATACAAAGCCTGTGTTGTGTAATGGCTCAATCCCACGACGATTAATTAAGCCACGACTTTCGCCAGCTGCCGTATAATGAGCACCGGATACTGCTCCATGGCCGGTAGGTGTCGCATAACAACGGGCCTTGGCGGCCACTAATGCCCCGGATGCCCCCCACAAACTTTTACCACCGTACCACTCGTCATTCGCTTTATAGGGGTAATGTATCGCCTGCGCCTGATAGCTTTCCAAATTGGCATCGGCTAACCATTTAAGCGCGGCACTTTCCGTTAAGTAAGGGGGAACATCAAACTTGAACTGGGTTAATCGACCTTCTGCAATGGCAATCACATGGCCTAATACCGTAGTGTCGTATTGTCCTGCGGCGAACAATAAATCAAAAGCCACATCATCGGATTTAAGGCGTGACCATGCTTCTATCCATTGTTCAGTGGTTGGCGATTCACCATTACTGCCACCCATAAAGGTTTCAGCCATCGGCATCACATCAGTCCAACGGGTGTTGTACGCTACCTGGCATCTAAAGCGGGAAGAACGTTCTTCTAAGACAGTTGGCGCATAAGCACTTAAGCCCTGGTCATCCATATCGTCAGTATCAATGCCGACTTTATAAGACTCTACTAATTGAGATTGGCCATAATGGTCTTCATAAAAAGCTAAGGTAAAACGTTGGTCCACATCATCCAGCGCAGTAATTTCAACTCGGCGGTGATCACTGGGGTGACCATCCACTGGCCAGACCACTAACCAATAATCCTGGGCTACCACAATATCGGTACCATAAGGGTGGCTGGCTGTTAATACGTCAGGTGGTGTCTGCTGGGCTTTGCCATGAATCACCAGCTTAGTGCCACTGGTAATGGTTTCCAGGTTAAGACTGTCGTCTTTATGGATCCACAATACCGGGGTTGCCCCATGCTGAAAGTTATGCAGGGGATAGAGCTGGCTGTTAATTTCCACCGTCCAGCCTTCAGCCTCAGCCGCACTGACAGTAAAATCCAGTGCAGAAGACGACAGCAGTATTTTAATGGTGTCACCTTCAATAATCGGTGAGGACTGCACGGTGATTTTATAGCCCTTCGCATCGGGAGCTTCTGGCTTTACCGGAAATGCCAGGCTAGGGAATTGTGCCCCAGACCCCACCACCCGAACCACCTGACAGGCAGCACACTCAGTTAACGCATCCTTCACATGCCGTAAACCCTCGGCTTTGGTACCGGCTGACATGGGTAAAGGCTTGCCAAAAGTCGATTGCCAATTATCCGCCGTAACCGTGACGGGCTTACCGACCGGACCTTGAGAGGCTTCTACGACTGTTGCACCAATGGTCTGGCTGCTGCCCGCTAACGAAATATTGTTATCAATGGGGCTGAGTACGGTAATCCCCGCACTCTCTGTTATGGTTTGACTAATCATGCGACCTCGTCAATACGCATGGTAATCGCCGGAAACCCTTTTAAAATCTCACGCAAATGGACCACCTCTGATTCCGAAAAAATATCCGGGGCGGTATTCGCATGCCCGGCAATCCAAATTCGCTTTTTACTCAAGGTGCATTCCAGTGGTGATATGCTGGCATTTTTAAAAACCACTTCGAATAATCGTTCCGCTGGTTCGGGTTTATCTTCAGTAGCGGTGTCAGTTGCAGTATTTTTGCGGCGAGTGGCCATAGCCCTGAACTCCAAAAAAATAATTAAAAAACAATCGATAAAATAAAGCGAAAAAATAACTAATTAACTCAGTGCCGGTTAAGGCACTAAAGTGAGTAGGGTGTAATAAGTCCGGCCATTTTTAGGGTGTAAATCTCGGTATGCTAATTCGTACAGGGTATTGCTATGGCGTAATTTTTCATCAATCGGGTGCTGATAATTAATGGCACTGATCGCATCGGCTGCTACATAGCCTGAATCACCATGATCACGGCCTTTGGCATAACAAAAGATTTGCCAGTCAGGGGCAAACGGGTCTTCTTTAAAATCAAACTCAAAGACTTTACCCACATAGTGTGGCTGGGGAACATGCCGATAACCGGGGGCCATTCGCACATGGGGGGCACCAATCGACTTTAATAGGGCAGAGGCTTTGGGACCGGCAATAATCCCCACCAGACCGCTTTTCTTGGTGCGGTACATTAAATCCTGACTGATCTCATAAAACGTCTGACGTAGAGTTTCGTAGTGATCTGTGAATTTAAGGCCATCCGGTACTGTATATTTCCATTGACGATTGCCCATCGCAAAGAAATACATATCGATTAAACGGCGTCGGTCTTTTTCAGCGGCGAGAATATTTTTAGCCGAACTGAAGTTTAAGGCATTTAAATCAATACTGAATTCACGACGGGCGCTGAATACCGCTTGAATGGTGGCACTGGCAGCAATCGCGGATTCATGGGGATAAACCAGCCAGGATTCCATTTCGTGATCAATTTTAGGGATCAGAGAAGGGTCTTTTTCAATTGATACGTCGTAAGCGACATGAATTTCAATGCCGTTTTTAGGCGGTACCGAAAAATTAACGGTAATCCCACCGGTGTCGTGATCAACGGAGCCTGTCACAGTTACAGCGACCCCATCAGCATCAATAAAATGCCCCGACAGCAGTCCTCGACCATTTAAATCTTCGGCTACCAGGTTACGGTCATGATAAACCCGTACCAACTCTTTGCGCACCGGCATACCAATGCTTTTAGTGAATTCTTTGGTGGTGCCATCGCCAGTTGCCACCGGCTGGCGTTGGTTCATTGATGAGTATTGCCCATGGAAGGACTCGTCAATTAATTCTCCTTTTTTAAGGTCACCAAAGGTAGACCCCGCTCGTCGGGTAATCGCAAAAATTTCAGATTTATCGTAATTGGGTGGAATATGCGTGACCATATCATTCGTAATGCTAGTCAACATGGTAGGCACAATTAACGCAACCTGGTGATTACGCTTAATAATGCCTTCACTGGTCGATGTAGCCGCATCCATAATTTTATGGTTAGCCGTATTGACCAGCATATTTTCGATAGTGTGATAGGCACTGGCCATCATTTCAGCGGATGGCAAGGAGCCGCGCTGATCATAATAAGCACGCACGGCATTGGCGGTAACCCCTAATAACAAAGGACCTTGCTCGCCTGCTGCATCAAAAATAGTGTCTTTGACAACGGCTTTTAACTGGCTGTTACGTTCAGCATTATCAGTAATAAATCGGTTAGTGTTGGCAGATTCAACTTGTGGATTGATCACCGCCTGACGGAATAGGGCGGCTTTTTCATTAATGGCATTAATTCGGTTGTGATAATCGGTGATCGAGGCGACCATAAAACAGGGGTACTCCAGGTATCAGACTGATAGAGCACCACCCTAACATAGAAAAAAGTAATCAGCCGCTGACTGAAAAATATTGCAGATAATAAATTATCATTAATTTCCTACACCGTCAGTGAAGGAAAGCTATTGCCAATCTTTAACCAACTTGTCTATAGTGAATTTGCTCAGTTATAAAGCAATTAATATCTATATTATGCCCCTGTAAAGGGGTTTTTTTGATAACTGCGCTAAGAATATATAAGGTTACAAACAAAAATAAATGTAGCTGGGATTGAGGTTATAGTTAAAAATCTGTAATGCCATGGGAAGTATTCAAAATAGAACTGCCACGGCTTTGAGGTTTGTTCAGACATCACAAAAAATAGCAGCAAAGGTATGATAATAGTAAATATTCCAAGTGCTAAATAGGTTACACCAATAACTACGGTATTAAATAACACAGCATAAAGAGTTGGTGCTATTTCAAGTATTACAGCTATTTTAGCGCCATAATAAAATGAAAAGATATCAATAGTTGCAAAAAGTAATGTTACTGATATATAACCTGCGATGTTAGACATTAGTCTGAAAGCCACGTTGTTGAAGTGGTGCTTTAAATCTAAAAAGCCGATAGTAAGTATGGCAATAAATAATCCTAAACTTCCTATTGCATGGAAATAATGTTTAGAACCTGCTTCTTGAATACCTTTATCAACTATATCAGGAGCAATATCTGGTGATAACTCCACAAATAGACTGGCTATAATTCCTAAACTAACCCAAAACACTATTTGTAGTAAAATTGCTATTGCAGCTTTTTTTGTAGGAAGACCTGTTAATGTCATAATAAATACTCCTTTTACTGAAAAAGATCATATTCTTAAGTGTTTCTAGTCATGAGGCAATTGCTATCCATTGATACTATGGTTTGCTTCACCCGTAGCAATCGTTGAGCGACAGCTGACACTATCACCGACACGTGCTACTGGTTTGCCATTGATAATGTGGTTGGGACTTCGTCTTAAAGTCACCCCTGCATGGGTTTCAGGAATTGAAGGGCTGGTGTGGGGTAACTAGCAGTATCTCTTATAGTGGATAGGATTTCCGTTGATGGAATGTAGAAGGCCCCTTCGTTATTGACACGGAGAGACCAGCAACTGTGTCCACAACAGCTAGAGTTTATAATTGTTGCACCTGGTACTATTCATCACGAATAATCAACTACTAAACGTACATTTTTTGATTTTGGCTCGTAAAAGAAATGAGCAGTATCACCACCATCTTTGTAATAGTACTCTGATACTGTACCAATATATTGGTATTTGTCACCTTGGCTGTTAAAAAGAGTTAACTCATCTTCACCAAACGTCTCATTGAAGGTATAAGGATAACCTGCATAAGCATCCCAGTTTTGTCCTGAAGGTGTTAATCCTCCTAATGTGATAAGGTCTTCTTTATACTCAATATTTGGATTTTCTATATCGCAGTATTGTATGAAACCATTCTTTTGATAAAAATTTTTAACCTTTTTAAAGTAAGATATAGTTTCTTGATAGTAGTTGAGCATATTTTCATCATCACACCAGTCTGGGTGCTCTTTCATGAAAAGACGTATATCACAGTCTAGTTGCCACTTCCCATCTACGTAAGAATAACTTAGCCAAATGTCAGAGCAGGTTTCGTTACCATATTCACCAGTATTGTCTCCTATTAAACCTTCTTCAGGCTCTATAGGTAACGCAATTAAAACTTGATCATCGTAATTATTATCAAAAGCCGAGAAAGAAACTAAGCCAATGGGCAGTAATACGCCTCTTTCATTTTTGTTGAAAACTTGATCCCAGTCTGGGAAAGCTTTATAGATACTGTTTGATTGATATATTTCTTGCTGCTTCATCGTTTCAAATACTATTTTAATATTAGGTATCGTTTATCATTTGATTATAATAATCTTTGTGCTTTTCAATCTACAATAGATTGCGTATATTGAAAATAATATAATAAAACAAAATTTATGAATTGTTGCTTTATATATGATTCTGATGTTGGTATAGTAATTTTTACTTCAGGCTAACCGTTATTTTATCAATGATATTCAGCCCATTACATGGAGAGTTTCACCAGCTGCAATCGTTGATCCACAACTCACACTATCCCCGACTCGCGCTACAGGTTTGCCATTAATAATATGGTTGGGACTGCCACTTGAAGTCACGCCAGCATGCGTTTCAGGTATGGTAGGACAGGTGTGGGGTAGCCAGCGATGTCCCTTACAATGCACCGGTTTTCCATTGATGGTATGCAGGGGTTCGCCTTCACTGTTTGCACGAGGTGGCCAACAGCCATGACCACTACAGATAGAGCCTAATATTGCAATAGCCGGCATTAACCCAACTCCTCAATAAACTTTTTCGCTCTCACAATAAAATGTTGGCCTGCTTCGAAAATAATATTTTTTGCCGATTTAATGGACAAATTGCCGTTTTGTACATTGAGTATGGCATCACCAGCCAGGACATTTATGGTTAATTGATTACCGGCAATCAGTTTGGTTTTCGTTTTGCTGGAAAATAAGGTTTTTTGTTCACTGTGCAATACTGCACCTTGCTCGTTTAACTCAAAAGCGGTGCCGGTTGAACGATGTGTGACACGGTAACAACCTGGCGGTTCATACTCGACAGTAATCCCATGTTGTGTAATCACGGATGATTGGTGATATTGTGCTGCAGTTGGCTTGGGCTCTTCATCAGTGCGTTGATGATTAAAGGATTCAGGCCCCGCCCACGACTCATGGGGTGTATTGGGCTTAGCTTCCGGACAAAAGTGAGCACTGCCAATAATGCGCGGGCGTCGTGTATCGGGTTGCCCATGGCTGATATACGGAAAATCCACCCATACCCAGTCGCTTACCTGCACGGGGTTAAAACTGCCAGCGTTATAACGTGCACCGATGGGTAATAAATACTCGGCCCAGGGTAATTTTTCGGTTGGCACCCCTTCGGTTAATCCCAAAATTTGTACCTGAACTCGCTGGCATTTTTTTGGGTCATCGGTATTAACGACCTGGCCATGATATTGCGTAGGGGAGAGGGGAGAATTTAACTCAGTGGTATTAATATTCATTGTTTAAAGGCAAACAGGTTTTAACCCGGCATTGGTATTTCTGGACCGCATAACGATGTGAAACGGATTGAATAACCACCTTATTGGGTAAACTCTCATCAATCGGTAATTCAGCATGACTGCGATTAAACACCAGCTGCAGGGTAATACCCGCTTTTAAGGCACCATTACCTAAGCAGGTAAATTCTAAAGTGGGCATTAAATGCGTATTTAAATTGGCTAACGTAATCGGGCTCTTAAATCCTACCACCTCACGCGGTGCCGTGGATGAAGCAGTAGCATTTGCATTGTTCGCATTAAAAGCACCTTGGGATAAGTGCCAACCAATAAACTGGCGTTGGGTAAAGCTCTGAATCAGTGGATCCGCATTGGCTTGTTTAAGCGACACCATCTGATTTTGTTGACGTGTATCGTTGTAGTGGTAGGAAATGAGAGCTGTTTTATCTAACAAAGATTTAATGGGCTTAAACGTAAACTGCTGGCGTTGATAATAAATCACTGCCGCATTTTCTCGGGCTATTTGTTTGAGTAAGCGACTGGGCCGCATACTGGGCAACAGGTGATAATCCTCGATGGCTGGAAACGCACCGGCTTGTATTGCTGTATGATTCACCAGGGATTTAACCACAGTGGTGGGTGTCTCTCTCACAAAAAAACGGGCCTGAGTTGCTGGGGTTTTTAGTTGAAAAATCACCTCACTCAGGCAATTGAGGGTTAACACTGATTCAGCATCCATCGGCATGGTTAAAATCACAAAGCGTTCTATCGTGTCTAATTCATCCCGTCGGTAGGGGTCCGCTAAGGTAACTGTTATTACTTCAAAAGGTTTAATGCCTACATCATCCCGAAAAATCGCTTCGCGATCATTGAGTTTTAAGATTAATTTAGGCCCGGATAAATCCAATGTTTCAATATAAACCGCTTCGATTAACCAGCTTAAATCTAAGGGTTTATCCTGATAACGAACTTCCTGAATTAAAACATGTTCAAATGCGGGGTTGACTGCCAAAGGGAAAGACTCGCAAATTAAAATGAACTGGCGCGATTAACTGGCTCTCTTTTCCTACCAGAATCGGTGTTAATAAGGTGTGTTGTAATTCCAGGGCAAATAATCGGCTTTCTTGATGAGGATCCAAACTGATATCGGTTGCTAGCAATGTTTCAGGCTCACGGATATAGGCTTCAGCGGTGAGTTTTTCCGCTCCTATTTGATAGTGCAGCGGGATTTTGTGGTGATTGTGTTGTTTTTGGTTAATAAAAAAGTACCAGACGAGCGCTAATTGCTCGGGGTGATTGCGTTCGTGTCCAACAAAAACCAACCGATAGGTAATATCAAAATACATCACCTGTAGTTGATAGGGTTTTTCCAGATCTTTTAACCAGAGTATATCCTGATAGATGCCGCCATAATGTTCAGGGTCGGCACTGGCTAAACTGATATCCCGAAAATAATAAATCAGCGGTAGGGTAACGGCATTCGTTTGGTTTTGCTGCTGAAAGTATCCTTGTTTGCCCAGTTGGCTCATGAATACTAATGGACTATCCAATTCACCTCGAAATATCTTGCGATAGGATGGTCTAACAAAAAAAGATTGTAAATTAGGATCGTCAGATGTAATGGTTTCATAGGCCTTAACCAGGTGACAACCCAGTGCTTTATCTACCATTGATAGGTTGCTGAGTGTCGGGAGCGAAACTATAGCCATTGAATACTCCCAGCCGTAGCCGCACCAGCCCTTCCACCCGATGAACCATGATTACCCCCTGCGCCATGGTGGCCAACTGCACCACCAGCGCCGGAGTAATTATGGTGGTTATGACAGGTACGTTCTTCACCACGACCATGTGTACGACAAGATCGCCACTGGTAATTAGAGCCATGACCTGGACCATGTAAACTGCCTCGGCCTGCCCCACTGTAATATTCACCGGTGCCTCTACCACCATAGGGTTGTCCGCCGCCACCGCCATCATTTTTATCTTCTCTAGAGCTACCTCCACCGCCGCCGCCACCAATAACACTACCACCCGCGTGTACTTTTAGTTTTAAGGTACCGTTACTCAAGACAATACCTGTACCACCGTTGCCGCCTGAATAACTGTGCCTAAATCGTCCGCTGGCGCCTCCACCACCACCGCCCCAAACATGACCGAAAACTTCGATGGTTAACCCGCCAGGGAAATAACCCATATTAACCATCATGCCGGTCCCGCCAGGATTACCATTGCCACCACCATGACGATCAGCCCCTCCATGGCCCGTGACGTATACCCCAGCATTAACAATTAAAATACACGATGCTTGTCGTTCACCGGGTGTAAACCAAGCATCGGCACTGGTGCCATTCACTACAGAGCTGCTGATATGTTTAATGACCTGGTTAGCACTACAATAAAACTGGCTAAAAGCGATAGCGCCCGTCGTGGCAATTTTGGCATTAGAAGGGGCATCTGGGACCAGGCTTTTACCGCGGTAATATTGAGATAAATGCAGCGGTTTATTGCCTTTATATTCAGTGGCAATATCAGTAAATGCGATGGGTCCTTCACACCTAACTGCCATGCAATTGCTCCTCTAAAACAGAGACTTTATTGGACAGTGCCTTAACGGCTTCAACTAGTAAGGCAACGACACCGGTATTGTTAATTGATAGGTAGCCGTCTGGTGTCGTTTTAACGGAGTCTGGCAGTACCTGCTGTACTTCCTGAGCAATTAAACCGACTTGGTAGTTGCCGGTATCGGTTCGTTGATAGTGGTAACCGCCTAACTGCTTTAGTTTTTTAAGCGGGGCTGAGATGGGATTTATGTGCTGTTTTAAACGACGATCAGAAAATGCCGTTACATCGCCTTTCGCGTAAATCGCTCCATTGCATGTAAAATTAACATCCATGGTAGCGACATTATGATCCATTACTAAAATTTGTTTAGGTTGAGTATCGTTATAGTGCTCAAATATAAAGGTATCGTTGGGGTCATCGCCAGCCTGAAAGAATAGTCCGCAACGATACTCGCTCCCTGCAATTTCCCTTACATGAATTGAAAACTTATCGGTTAAACCCGTCCAGTTAATGCCATGACTCGTACCACTGCGAATAATATCAAAATGCACTGGCCCACTGAGTGGCCCTCCGGTTTTTTTATAAACCGACTCATCATCCGCTTTACTGTCTAATACCGCTGTCAATTTTGCTACATCTGGTATAGCGAGTTGCTCAAAGCGGGCTTTATCCAGTTTAGTATTTAAAGCATCCCGTAAACCTGCAATATGATCGATCCCTAAATTCTGCAGGTTTTCTTTGTTTTGTTTAATATATTCAACAATATTTTTTAGGGACTCAATTTCATCGCCATCTGATGATAAAAAGGCATTAATGGTATCGATCATTTCTTTTAAAATACGACCTTGATTGGCGGATAAGGTGTCGGTCGCCGATTGAGAGCGTAAATGATCAATGGTGGGGGGAAGGTTTTTAATTAATTCATGCAATTTTTTACCTTGCCGCGCTGATAAACACGCATCGGCCTGATCTACCGTTAATTGATCAATAATGTGTGGCATGTTAGCCACTAACTGATATTGTGGGTGCGGGTTAGCCTTTTGCTCATGGGTTAATACAGGAATGCGTACAATACGTCGACTGACATCTAACATAGTTGGGGTTAATGCTTCAGCATCTGACGGCACTTGCAGGGTAGCTAATACCACACTGTTAGGAGTCAGGGTAGGGGTTACCATGAGCTCAACTGTACTCACCTGATTCAATTGATAATCGACAGCAAGCACTACATGTAGGGTTTCACCTGGGGTGATGGTTAATGCTTTTTGCATCCCAGCCGGCATGCGTGCAGTCAGTGAATAGCCTTGGGTTTCAATTACTGCAATGGATTCTGCCGTAGTGTCACCAACCAACACTTGAAAAGGGGCACTTTGATCAATCGTGACATGAAAGCCGCTATAAATTCCAGCTGGTAGCACGCCGGCTAATTTGCGATTTATTGTGGCACCCGAGTAATTCTCACGCCAGGCGGTGTCTATACGTAAATCGTTATTGGGTTGTTGTGGCCAATTGTTAGCATTAAGCATGGGATTCATCCTCATCAATTAAGGCCAGTAATGCATGTGTGTCGGCATGGCTCATGGGTAACACCTGATGTTTAGCGCCTACTAGCCCATGTTTGCCGATAGGCAAAGCAGCCAATACATAAAATAACTCAACTGTTTTCTTGTCATTGGGCAAGCGATCTTCACACCAGAGAATGCTTTGTTCAGGCACTGGCCCTGAGTCGAGCAAGACCGTTTTAGGGCTTTCAAAATCAGGCGCTGATTGAAACCCCGCTGCTAATAAGTTTTGTGGGCTGTCATTGGGAAAAAACCGCGCTTTTACAATGATCGGAGCGGCATAGTTCACGGCGGTTTCGTGTTGCTCCAGGGTACCGACTGGGTCTAACACATCAGTCGTATGCTCTTGCAAGGCCTTAAATAACAACACCTGGCGTACATCCTGTGACTGAAACAAAAATTGTTTTGTATCATTCGCCAGTCGTTCCGTTAGTGCTAAAAAATCCTGGGGTTGGATCATAATTGCTGTTTTATAGCCTCTGCAGACATGCCTAATTCACCTGCAAATTTTTGATACACGGTAGTAGCCGGGAGGTGATAACGCTGGGCAAAGGCTAATTCCTGTTGGATTTGGGTTCGTTGTTGTACGGTTAATTGCTGAGTCATTTGGGTTCTCACTCGATTAATTTTTTTGCGGTTACCCGGTTTATTGACGTGACGGCGTAACCCTAAACTGGCTTGTCTAGCGAGTTCAGCACGAATTTTTTCCTGATTTAATTCACCGACACGCGCCCGTTTAAGTTGTTGGTGATCTTGCCGAGTCATAAATTGATTACGGGTATCGCCAGCAAATCCTACCTGTTCTGCCTGGCGAATCATTTGCTGGGTTAATTGGGTTTTCACCGTAGGACTTTTTAAAGTCCGGAAAACCTTCAATACATGTTTACAACAACAGCCGCTTAAACTGGGGTTACGGACTTTCGGGAAGTCTTTTTCATAGGGCTGAATGGCAAAACCACCCACGGTTGCAACATAGCGATACCAGAACTGATGACGACCGCAGTCACAGTCAAAGGATACGGGACCAGCCAGAGTTTGGTTCATGGCCCGTTTGACATCCCCCGTATCTGTTAACTGACGCCACCAGTCTTCTAACCGTACTTTCACCTGATGAAAGTCGGCCTGGTATTTACCACTGGCAGTCACACTGAATGTTAAAGTTGAACCATGGATTTTATATAGCCGTGCAGAACGAATTTCCAAATTAGCCCGTTCCACATCAATCGCCCGAGATGAAGCAATTAATTGATCAATGGGCACACCTTTAGCCGAGCCAAATTGTTTTGCCAAGCGTTTTTGGGCTTGGGCAAACCCTTTTAAATCCTCAATGGTAAAAGGGGTACCGTCTTCCCGAGTACCAATCAAGACTTCCGCATTGGGGGGCATTTCCCCGGTGCGAATGGCCATGCGGATTTGGTTGGGCGATAGTGTGCGTTTTGCATGCCCACGGTTTTGACGAAGCTGCCGTCGTAGTTCTGCAAACTCACGATCCTGATGCCGAAAGTTTATGCCCTTAAATGGATTCATTTTTTACCCTCTCGATCAGCATACACTTTGATTTGCTGGCGAATCCACTTAATGGGCGGCAACTGTAGGGTTGTGCCGGCTTTTAACGCTCCACGCATATCATCTAGTTGCGCAATAATGACCACAATTTTTTTTAGCTGCGGCGTACCATAAAAGCGCAGGGAAATAAGCTCGGGCATTAATACTTCATCGAGGGCGACTTCATGACGTTGCCAGTCGGGCAGGGGACTACGTAACGCTTTATAAAACTGCGTCCGTAATAATGGATCCTGTATGGTAAGTGGGGATAAGCGAGCAGGTTGCATGTTAGCGCCCTCGAATAATCGCCACTAGCCCTGGCGGTAAGTGAGCTAACTTATCAGGCGGCTTACTACCTAACAATTGGGTTAAATAATCACGAGAAGCAGGATTAAAGTGCAACGCACCCAGGACTAATAATAAAACCGCCCGTTGATAGCCGGTAAATCGCTGATAATCAATGTCATAACGATTACGCCCTTTGTCGTCTTTGTCAATATTAATGCTATTGCGGTGAATTTGATGGCGTTGTAAACCATGCTGAAAAATAATATTACCTAATTGGTTACCCTGTATTTCGCCTAATCCAGTTAAGGCAAAATAATAATCCAGTGCAATATTTTGATAACTGCGGTTTTCAGCGGGTGCGGACTGATCCAGGGTTAAGGTATAACCTATATTAAATAAACGACTAACGTCTTCTACTAAAACCAAAAACTGTTTATTAAGTGCATTATCTACTGTTTCTAATAACCCAGGCTGCCACTGCTCCAGTCGTCCATTCAACGGCGTCAACTGGTCAATGACTAAGTACTCACCGTTGAAAGCCCCTTGTGCCAGGACTTTGGGGTGACTCACCAATGAGACGGCACAGAGTTTTTTAATCATGTAACGGCCCCCTCAAACAAATAAATAACAGGCCCGAAGGCCTGCATTTACATGCCACATCGATAGAACCACCTCTATTATTCAGAAAAATATTGAAGCGTCCATGATAAAAAAATATTGTAAATTTAATGAATATCATGCAAAAAAAGCAGGCACTTGGCCTGCAAACTCAAAAGGTGAAAAAGTGAAGGCAGGCGGGCTAGGGGGGGGGTAAAGGAGGGAATGATCAGAACAAGAAACCCGCCTGCATAAAAGGTTATTATTCATAAAATATTCATGGTGTCTATGATAAAAAAATATCGTATGTGATTTTTTTAAAATGGGTTATGATGAAATTAATTACATACAACAGAAAGCCTCTATGACCAACGAATACCAAGATATTAATACCTCGCTACCTCCCATGAACAGCCGCGTTGACGTAATTTGCCGCTACCACGATCGAGACCAACCAGTCACTGAAAAAATACGTGCATACCACGATAATGGTGGTGAATTTTATTTAACCACGGTCGGTCACAATATCAGTAAATTAGTCACTCATTGGAAGCTAGCCAGTTAATCTGGCTAGTGCCTATTCACTGTATTTGCAGAAGAAAATTAATTGCTGAAATGATTTAATAATATTCATTTTCTTCAACATTAATATCACCTGCCGCGACAATGACTTTAATATTGGCATCCCCTGAGCCTGGTATATCAACGTGATTGCTTAGACTCACCATATTGGGATCATGATCAGTATTGTTATCCTGCTGTGATTGAGAATAAATATTGCCGGCCAGTGTAATAATTTTCATGCTTTTATACTGAGTAGGCGATGTGACTAGTTTGACATCACCAGAGACAATACCCACATCTAAATCACCAGAAACCACTTGTATATCCGCTTTGCCTTGACGGGCTCGAATATCCAGGCTCGCTTGCGCAGGTAAAAATACCTGCCAGCTCTGCTCAATATAGGCCTGTTGGTTGAGTTTTAGGAGCGTTTTGCCTTCAACCTGACTGGTTTGAATCGTAAAATTTTCTTGGTTTAACTGACACGTCGAGTTCAGTTTGGCACTGGCTGTTTCGTCAGAAGTAGTACGTTTTTCCAAGCACTCAGCGCCTGCAATAGGTTTTAAATAAACAGTAAAATGCGCTGTTTGTGTCTTTGAAGGCAACACCTGAATACTACCATTATCAATATGTACGCTATAGCTTGCCCGGCTATCAGAAAACGTCTTTGTTAATAGTACGGCTTTATCTTCAGCAACGGTTGTAGTACTTAGTGAACTTATGACCGTTAATACAGCAGCCAATAAAAATATTTTCTGCATCGCTATATCCTATGTACGAATTAAAGAATTAGAGTTTTTTAATGAAGGTGGCTGGGTAATGACTAGCGAAAGCTGTGTAAGCTATGTGCTACCACACCCCAAATTACACAATCTAAGTGATTCGTGATTTCAATAGGTTTGAACTCAGGATTGCGAGGTATCAGCCACGCTTTATTTTTTGTTAGCTGCAGCTGCTTAACCGTTAACTCGCCATCGAGTGCCGCAATGACAACATCCCCATTGAGTGCAGTTAAAGCACGATCGACAACCAAGACATCATTGGGCTGAATTCCCACTTCGACCATGGATTCTCCTGTCGCTCGAACAAAAAAAGTGGCTGCAGGATGCTTCACTGCATAGTCATGCAGATTCAAATCAGTCTCAATGTAGTCGTCGGCAGGGGACGGAAACCCAGCTGCCACACGGCTAGTCAGTAAAGGCACCGCTTTTTGTGTTGAGTGCTGTTGAGGGGGGTATATTGATGTCAGTTTCATTGTTGTTCACTTAATACTGTATATATATACAGTATTTTATAGCAAAGCATGAGTCTCACAATCAGAAATTTCTATTTGGTAGGAAAGACTGATAGCAAACTAGTGATTTACTCAATAGCCTGTGACACGGTCACAAGCTCAGAGAGCTTGAAAGAGTAGCCTTTGCGCAGTTTTGCTTGCTTGATTTTGCTCAGTGCCGCTTGAGCTTCTTCGTAACTAGCAAAGGTGTCGATCTTTGTTTGCCCCTTAGTACCAATGCGGCCCCATTGCCTCAGTAACGACCAGTCGCCAAACAGATCTTTTTGAATCAATAAGGTATAAAACTTGTGGGTGTTGGTTTCGGGGTCACTGTACTTCAGGTAAATCATCCTTTGATTACCCAGTTGTATTGATTGTGATCTGAGTTAAGCAGGGTGAAGGATGTAGATCAACTGTCTTTTTTAAAGCTTGGCATTAACCAGCTTATGTGTAATCTCAGGCGAAAGTGTTTGCTTACATTTATTGATAAAGCTAATGACCAACAGAAGGTGTATCACATTACGTATTACACCAATCAGTAACATAATACCTATGCAGTAGAAAATTTATCTATTCCTGGAGTTATCGGAAGTTTTTTACAGCTAATGGTAAAAACAACGGAAAATAATGTGAAAAACTTCCACCGTAATTTATCACTTTATCTGAGCCCAGCTACAATCAGTTTTTGATTCGCTCCTCAAAATTACTACAAGGAACTTCACTATTTATTTAAAATTGCATGTTTAATTAAAATAAAGTGTTGTTACAATTTCGTAACAAATATAATCTACCAAAAAGTTTAAAGGGATTTTTGTCTGGCCCCTCTCTTTAAGCATTTGGTAAAAATATACTTAATTCTGGCAAGTTAAAAATTCATGTTAGTTTTAATTAAATCGCCCTATTGTTAATTCACAAGAAATAGGTGTACTTGTGTTATATTTTTTGTAAATCCGTATGCGCTTAATATTATGAATATTTGCACACCAAAATAGCCAAAAAATGTCAGCAATACTTCAACTAGAAAAACTATACCTATTCTCTTTTAGCATGGGTAAGCTGCTCATAAAGCTTTGCGTAATCATTAACAACATTGCTAGCCCTTAGCGGAGTTTGGCTAGATTTAAATACTCTCGTTTATAACCAAAGCGAATGATTTTTAGCGGCTGCCGTCGAGCGATGAGGCCCATGAGTTTATGTATATATAAATGATTAGTGCTTAGCGATGATTTATGCCCTTCAGGGTACAACAAACCCTAAAAATCATTCGAGAAGGGTATACACCGCCAACGGCGGACAATAAACATCGAAAAGATTAAACTACTGCTGGTTAGGAGAAGTAACTTGAGTAAATCAACTAATACTCAAAAAGCAGCAATAAATACGACTAAAAAAGTAGTAAACTCTTTATTGTTAAGTATAATACTGTTGATTATTTCTGAGCTATTATTGCAAGTTCGCTCTCACTTACGGTTTGGACAAAGCGTATTTAATGCAGCTTCTAATGAAACTACTTATCAAATTAACCATAATTTGAACCTAAAACTATTACGCCCCAATAGCAAAATCAGTGGTTCGCAAGCGACCATAGAAACCAATTCGTTAGGGTTACGAAGTCCAGAGCTTACCAGCAAAAAAGAGAATGGTGAATTCAGAGTGGCTATTGTTGGTGCATCAACAGTAATGGGAACTTATACACCGAGAAATGAAGATACCCTATCCTATCGTTTAGAATATTATTTAAATAATATTCTAAATGTTGAACATATTAAAGTCATTAATGCGGGTATTGCAGGCTCTTCACTTGAAGAGCAAAAACAACTCATAGAGAAGTTATTACTTCCGCTTGAAATAGATTACCTTGTCTTATATACCGGTTTCAATGATATAAGTCGTTATTGCAACTCAGAAACTAATCCTATCAATGAATATAAACTTTCCCAAATACAATTACCTAGCTGGTTGTTGAGCACAGAATTAATACGAAAGAATACTGTATGGATTCATTCCAATATACCATCGTTTAATTATCTAGATCCCAGCCAAATAGATACCTCTGGTTATATGTCAGCTCTAGTTTCGCTATTATCCTTTGTAAAACAAACAAATATACCAATGACAATAATGACTAATGCTAGATCTTTCAGAAAAAATATGCCTATTGAAAAACAGCTATCACTATCTGAAACAGCAAGATTTTATAACGACTGTTTTAATTTAGCTGGATTACATGAAGTGTATGATATTCACAATAAATTTATTATCAATCAAGCCAAACTATATGGATTTCATGTATTCAACACAGAACAATTTTTACCTGGTGGCGCTAAATACTTTGGTGACGCCACACACTTTACAAAGCTAGGTACTGATGTTGTTGCATCACATTTAGCAAAAAAGCTAATAAATACAGGACACCGCTTTCATTCAAATAATCAACCAGTTGAAAACTAACATGAACTTTCAATCATTTCATTTTTTTATATTTTTTATAATCGTTCTTATTATAGTTAGAGGTTTCCTTTGGGGAAAAAATAATTTAAAGAAGGCTTTTTTACTTATAGCCAGTTACTATTTTTACATGTGTTGGGACTGGCGCTTTGCTAGCCTAATACTTACAATCACACTAATCAACTATGTAATAGGCCCTCGAATTTTTCAGGCAAGGACGAGTGGAGAGAAAAAAGGCTGGCTAGCCCTATCACTCATTTCAAATTTAGGAATTTTAGCCTATTTCAAATATGCAAATTTTTTCATCGAAAGTATGCAAGAGCTCCTATCAATCGTAGGAGCAAGTGGAGAATTAAGGCTATTAGATATTATTCTACCTATTGGTATTTCTTTTTATACTTTCCAAAGTATTAGTTACACGCTCGATATCTACCGAGGAAACATAAAACCTGTGCAAAGTTGTATAGATTTTGCACTTTTTGTAGCTTTTTTTCCACAACTGGTTGCCGGTCCTATTGTAAGAGCCAATCATTTTCTACCCCAGCTGGAAAAATCCTCGGAGGAAGAGCCCAATAGCTTTGAGTCAGGCATCTCCCTAATAATTCGTGGTTTTATAAAAAAAATTGCTTTTGCTGATATACTCGCCTTACATATTGTAGACCCAGTATTTGCTAAGCCATCAGAATTCTCACCTTTGTTCCTGCTAATTGCTATATATGCTTATAGTTTTCAAGTATACATGGACTTTTCAGCCTATACAGATATTGCAAGAGGTATAGCAAGAACACTAGGCTATGAACTGCCTATTAACTTCAATCGTCCTTATAAAGCGGTGAGTATTTCAGAATTTTGGCAACGCTGGCATATTTCTATGTCATCTTTTTTTCGTGATTATTTATTCTTTAGTTTGGGTGGATCAAAGCAAGGGAATGTGTATTTCAACCTACTCATCACCTTTGTTGCTATCGGAATATGGCATGGTGCTGGGTGGAACTTTGTTCTATATGGTTTATGTCATGGAGCCATGGTATGTATAGAGCGTTGGCGCCGTCTACGTAGAGAAAGACTTGGCCTAACACTTTCTTACAGTGGTTGGCGCTTAGTCTTACAAGTATTTTTAATTTTTAACATTATTTCACTCACGCGTATTTTGTTCAGAGGGGGAACAGTTGAAGATGCAATAAATTATGCAAAAGCAATGCTTGATTTCAATAATACCAATCTACCATTAAGTTTTATTGGTATGATCTGTCTACTAGCTGTAACAATACTACATTTTACTCCAAGTAAGTGGACTTTTGACTGGAAGGTGATTTATTGCCGCTTACCTGTATATGTTCAAGCAATATCTATTGCATGTGTAGCTTATGGTTTGCTTGCTTTATCTTCTGGAGCAGCTCCATTTATTTATTTTCAATTTTAAATTGAAGCGGAACCAATATCCGCTGCAATTCAATCCCTTATTAGAGGTGCACTATATTCGGGTTCTGTCGCAAACTTTTACCCCACATGATAGCCTTTCCCGTTCCTGCTAGCCCTATGGTTGTTTGGTAGTCGCTATGAGTGCAGATGAACGCTTTAAAGGTTGTCACTTTCCCAAATGCGTTGTACTACAAGCCGTGTATTATTACCTTCGGTTTGCATTGAGTTACCGCGATATAGAAGAACTCATGCAAGATCGGAATGTGCCTGTCGATCATTCTAGTATTCAACGATAGGTAGTAGCCTACTCAGCCAAGCTCGAAAAATCGTTCCGAAAAAAGAAGTCACCTGTCGGCCGCGGTTGGCACATGGATGAAACCTATATCCAGGTAAAGAAAGACTGGTACTATCTGTATCGGGCCGTCGACAAACAAGGACGGACCATTGACTTTTTATTTACCAAACACCGGGACACTATGGCTGCCAAACGTTTTTTCAAGAAGACCATTCGTGCGAATGGCGTGCCAGAGAAGATCACTATTGATGGCAGTGCAGCGAATAATGCCGCGATTGCAGAAGTAAATAAAAAGCTGGAGAAGCCTGTTGTTATAAGGCAAGTGAAGTACCTCAATAACAGGGTTGAACAGGATCATCGGTTTATTAAGCGCATCACTCGACCCATGTTAGGCTTTAAATCATTCAATAGTGCCCGATCTACACTAACTGGTATTGAGTTGGTGCATATGCTTAGAAAGGGTCAGCATGCTGATTCAACAGCTAATAACAAGACAATATTTGAACAGTTCTGTGCATTAGCAGGATAATTGTGTCCAGGGAGCAGGCATATTAGAAACTGAAAAATTTCCGCGACAAAACCCAAAAATCTTCGACTCTTGAGATTATCGGCGGTTTTTGGCAAAAAATGTAATAAATAAAAGGTTTTGATAATAAAAAATACCGAAACAGTATTATGATACTGTCGTATAAAAAGTAATCCGATTCCATTAGTTATCGGAAGTTTTTTTGAGGGGGGGTTAGTATTCTGGGGTGGGGTCGGAGCACTAAGGGCGCTAGCAGGAACTGAGCTAGGAAAAAAATAGTATTCACGATAATACTGTTAGTTCTGAACTAAAACCTAACTCTCAATTAGATAGTTGGCTGATTTGTAGTTAAAAAGTCAGCTTAATTTAACAACTAAAAATTGGTCAATCATAGTAATATGATTTACTTTATCAGATGACTTACCCAGTAAATCACATAGGTTTTTTCATAAACATCAAATTCCAACAGGTAATATCTAACACTATTCCATCATAATAAACGCTATAATTAAAGGGGTTGATAGAATTTATTACATTAAATATTTTTACAAGAATTATTAACATAATGTTTTTATGTTTTGGCTATATCTACTGCAATTAAAGCTCCAATTATCTGAGTAATAAATTAATTATAATATACTTTAGTGTAAGTAAAATGGTAAAAATAATATTTACTGATCAATTAAGTATGTAAGTACTTTATTTTTTGACACCTCAATTAAGATACTAGAAGTATAGTAGAACACCTTATAAGTAAGGTGCATGTCTTATTTACATTACTAATAACAAAATTTTCTAGTAAATAAAATTTAGAACTTACTCAAAAAACTTCATACTTGTAAGTAAAGTCGATAATCAACCTCTTAAAGACAATAAACACTAAGCTCTATTTTCATCTGTCCATGTAATTAAATCGTCTTGCAGACTATGAAGGGATTACTGGGCTGATTTGAAAACATGTAAATAGAAGAGTTCAATGATGATGCCATTCAATCACTTATCAGTTCTCATCATTGGTGCTGGGCCTATAGGTCTCTGGTCTGCGCTTGAAATATTAAGATCCAACTATTCCTATAAGGTAATCGTAGCCGAAAAGCGGTTTAATGCTATGAGGCCTTCTGAAAGTTGGCTTAAGAGGAACATGGTTGTACAGTTTCATCGATATTTACTTAATATCGACAAAGGCTTTGAGAGGTCAATACACTGTCCTACTTTTATTTCCCCTATAGCTCCTGAACCCTCAAGAGCAATGTATCATGATTACGACTATATGAGTCTCAACAATATTCAGTCTTCACTATATTTGTTTCTCAAGAGTAGATTCTCTGAAAGGTTTTCCATGGTCAAAATGCTTGAGATGCATAAAACAACCAACCATTTTACACTTGATCTGGCTGTTACCAGCGAAAATGAACTTCGAGAGTTAACATGCCCTGAAGTTGTTGTGGATGCAACAGGGTTCAAGTCAAACTTTATGCATGAATTATTAAGCATACCCTTTAAGGGCTGTATGAATTATGGTTGTGCAATAAAAACTACATGGCCAAGTCATCAATTTTTGTGTAATAATACAGAAATTGAGTTTCATGATTGCCACCCCAATACTTCTAAATTTATTAATGGCTATTCTTCTAGTGCAACTTTTTCACCAATCGTAAATCACTATTATAATTTACTTTCTGACTACGGCTTTTCTCTTGACTTCACAGCCAAGCCTACTACCTACCATGAAACTAAAGGTTTACATAAATGGTTACATCTTTTGCTAAAAGATCTAAGTGCACTGGATAAGAAGTCCACTGCTTATAAGCATTCTTTACAACTATTTAATAGATTTAGAAGCTCTGATGTTAATGGCCTCTCAGGTCTCGAAGTAATATCTAGCCTATCTAATATAAAAACCCCTGGAGCCAAATCCATGGCTCAGAGAATTCGTCAGTCGGTCAATACACTATATCGAAGCCCCGAATCGGAACCTTTTTTACATTTAGAATCTGAACGCGCTCTTGATAAGGTTCAAGTAGTATTCATACCAGAAAGAATTGAACGATATCTTGCGCTAAATAAAGCTGAACCTACGATAGACTTCAGGTTTTTTAGTCACGGTGAGCATAAACATACTTTCTCAAAAAAAGTCAACGCTTTTGCTGTAGGTGATAGTTTGGCATCAACTGACTTTCGAACTGGTCAAGGGCTAAACCGGGGACTTAGTGTCTCTACACAGATTTTCTCAATGAAGAAAGATCCAGAAACTGTAAGAAAAGATTTAATTAATAATTGCTATTCTGAATCTAAGTTTATAGCTTTTACTCATCGGGACAGTAATATCCAGTCTGCCAGAAAGTGGCTATTAAACTCTGTAACAGTAGTTTAATAGAAAATATGTGTTTCATACACTGAAGTAAGTAAATTACTCATAAATATAGGGCACAGCCATGGATGATATATTAAAGCCAGGAATCAACGACTACTGTATAACAATGACTCAACCAGGACCCACTCTGCTTGAGGAAGTATTCCAAACTACTAAGAGCACAATAGCTCTTCCACAAATGATTAGTAGTAGGGTTTCTGGCCGGTTACTTAAGATACTCACACAGATAAGCAATGCCAATCGGGTGCTTGAAGTAGGTATGTTTACTGGATACTCCGCTCTATGTATGGCTGAGTCACTCCCTCCAGATGGAAAAATAGTATGTTGTGAGATTGAACAAAAACACATTGATATTGCGAGTTCTTTTTTTAGGAAAAGTCCTCATGGCTACAAAATTCAAGTATTAAAAGGGCCTGCTCTTCAAACTCTAGAATCTTTAGATGAACAGTTTGACCTCGCTTTTATTGACGCAGACAAAGAAAACTACCCTGCATACTACGAACTCGTGCTAAAGCTGACACGACCAGGGGGAGTGATTCTGATAGATGATGTTCTTCGTCGAGGAAGAGTTTTAGATCCCAAAGGGCCTGAAGAAATAGCCATTCATCAATTAAATGATTTCATTAGCCGTGATAGTCGGGTTGAAAATGTATTGATAAGTGTAAGGGATGGAATAAATTTAATAAGAAAAAATTAATATTCACAAACTCTTAAACAGTTCTTAGGTTCTGCCGTCTTATGTTTCCCTAACAAACATGAGGATGAAATGAGAGATCAGGAAACCACTATCCATACTCTTAAAGAAGTTGTTGATAATTTCTGTCTAGAGAGAAACTGGGATCAATTCCATAGTTCTAAGGAACTGGCCATTGGCTTAATAACAGAGTCCTCTGAATTATTAGAGATTTTCCGCTTTAAAACAGAGGAAGAAGTAAACGACATCATTAAAAATCCAGTCAAAAGGACTCTTATTTCAGAGGAATTATCGGACATTTTGTTTTTCATTTTAAGGTTCGGTCAGCTTTACGACTTTGATCTTGCAACAGCCTTTGAACAGAAGATGAAAAAGAATGAGTTAAACTACCCTGTTGAAAAGTGCAAGAATAAAAACTTTAAGTATTCAGAGTATTAACATTAGTTTTTCATTTGTATTACTTAACATTTGGTGAAGTATGCTTTTACTTGTCTCTTCTCGGTAGGCACGTAGGTTGTATTGCAAATATTTAATTAATTCAAAAACTATTTTCCCTTGGGCGCACTTAGCCTACTAGTGCATAAAATTGTTCAGCCGGTGATAAATTGCCACGATAGTGTTTTTTTATTTGCCCTTTTTTAATCATATGCATGAGCTCAATGCCTTTTAAGGTTTTCTGTGCCGAATGAAAATTCTGAAACCCCATCATCGGTCGGGTAATGCGCTTAACACCACGATGGTCTTGTTCAGCCATATTATTGAGGTATTTAACCTGGCGTATTTCAATCGTTTGATCATTAGCTTGATTATACGCCTTAACTGCCGCTTTATTGGCACCACTCTTATCCATATTAATTAAGCTGGGTTGAGTATTTCGCCGAATGGCTTTTTTTAAAAATCGCAAGGCTGCTTTTTGATCACGCTTGGCGGTTAATAAAAAATCAATGGTGTGCCCTGCTTTATCAACGGCGCGGTACAGGTATTTCCATTGGCCTTTGACTTTAATGTAGGTCTCATCAAGGCGCCACCGTCCATTGGGCTGTCGCTTCTTTTTTTGAAAAGCCTTTTCCAGTAGCGGACAATAATGAACAACCCAGCGCTGAATTGTTGTATGATCAACATCATAGCCACGCTCTTGCATCATTTCTTTGATCTGTCGATAGCTCAATGGGTACGCCACATACCAGCGAATGGCTTGCAAAATCAAGGCTTGATGGAAATGGCGGCCTTTAAAGCTGATCATTAACGACTCGCTTTGCATCAATCAAAGAGAATTAGACTAACAGATGACAAGGGCTGTGCCTATTTGCAACACAACCCAAATCTTCTAGCTCCTTTATAACTAACCATAAAACTGACTAACTTTTGTATAAAAGTTAGTCAGTTTACTCCATAAAAATCAGTCACTTAGGGTTTTGCTACACACAGAGTTTTTAGGATTAAAACCATCAAATAAAGAGATGACTTTTTATAAAGTAGGCTGTACAAGCTAAACGGAGATTTCCGTTTAGCTGTCAACTTCAGGGAGCTACAGAGGAACTACGTTTTCAGCCTGCGGGCCTTTAGGGCCTTGAGTAACTGTAAACTCAACTTGTTGACCTTCGTTAAGTACTTTAAAGCCTGAAGTTTGAATAGAGCTGTAATGAACAAAAACATCAGGGCCGGATTGTTGCTCTAGAAAACCAAAACCTTTTGATTCATTAAACCACTTAACTGTGCCATTTTTTTGATTAGACATGTATTGATCTTTTAATAAAAAATTAACTTTACACCCACATTCTCATATCTTGAGCAATGTAGACGGTATAGCAGATAAACAGGGGTGTATGTATGAAGAACTTAACGAGGAACTACAAAAGAAACATCGTGTAAACATAAATAGACGCCGCATTTTCAATGCTTGCCCTCACTATATACAAGACTATTCAATATATCAAGGGAAAAGTCTCTGTTCTCCGAAAAAGCCAATTTTTTAGGACTTTGCTATACAGCAGAAGCCGTGCCCAGCTATAGTCCTGTGACACGGTAACAATGATGACTAGGGCGCTTTCGCTCCACTGATTTGCTGAGCAGCTAGGTCAAAAGTATATAATCCTCCAAACTGGCTGTTTTTCTGTGTTATTACTTGTCTAGATTTATTAATAATCAAGACATCTGCAAAATCAGCATCTTTTTTCTTGCTGCCAACTTTTACTTTTTCAGAGAGCCGATAATCGTTCATGGCTCGCCATATAGTTGGACCATCTTCAAACACAATGTTGCGCTCTTTGAAGAGACTATCCAGCACGTTCAGTATATCTTCTTTACTGGCTTTATATTTCTTGCCTTTGAGTGTCCATAAGGTTTCAGTTAATACAACATCTGTAATTAGCACTTGAGCCTGTCCATTGATCAACTGATTGGCTTTTTTAGACTGGCTCTCATCATCTTGCAGCAAATAACGTAATAGCACATTGGTATCAATAGCGATCATTATTAATGGCGCTCATCAATGGTGCTTTGTAGAGACTGCTCATCACTGATGCGCTTGTCAGCCTTTAAGTGTCCTAGAACGCCTTTAGCTGCACCTGCTACCTTTTTAACAATGGTGATTTGACCGTTATAAATATAGGTGTCTATCTCATCACCTGGCTCAATATGGGCCTCTATACACTGCTCTATAGGCAATGTGATTTGTCTTTTTGTGCTGACTTTTGGCATAAATCACCTCTTTACTTTTCTATAATAGTAAAGAATATATAAAACTTTACTTTTTATCAATAGTAAAGATGTTTTATCAAATCTCATACAAATACAGCTCGTGTATCTCCTTCTCTTCAATGCCCAAGTAGTCCAGGGTTTGCTTTTGGGTCGCATGACCAAAGGCTTCCATCAGTACGGGCACCGGGGCGTTGTTACCCTTGCGTTGCCAGTAACCCCAGGTCTTGCGCAAGGTGTGGCTGCCGTAGTTGCCTTTGAGTCCCACGTTTTTACACCAATCCTTCACCATGCGGTTGACGGTGGGTACTGTGATTTGCCCACACTAACTCTAAAATAATGGATTATCTGTTGTATAGTCCTAGACCAATAGCTGTCGTTATCGGCGGGGTTTATAGGCGTGGAGGAGGATGGAGCACAGGGAAGCTCTGATAGCCAGGTGGTTGCGTTTTATACACGGCAGAAGGGTTACGCCTATAATTAAAATACTGCAAATTAAAGCAGCATAGTGAAGTTTATTTATAGTTAGGCACTATAACGAATGAACTATTCTCAAATAGACTCAACGATTTCGAAATGGGTAGATAAACACAACTTGAGCTTATTTACATCTGTAAAAGGTAACGGAAACACTAGTTATCGAACTGTCTATATTTCAAGTACGAAAGGTGAATGCTGCCAAATATGGATAGATGAGCCCATTTCTGGAAAAGTTTGCATACATGTAGCAGATGTAGAGTCTGAACAAGATGAAAAATTAGCTAAAGAATGGTGTGTACCCCTAGAAGAATTAGGTGAAGCGCTAGATAATACTATCAGCTTTATATACCAATGGTTTGGCCGTAAAAATGCTTGATCGGCTAAGAGCAGATATTTAGCCAGCGCCTGAGTAATCTTTATCAAAACATTGGATTTTAGGAAAAACAATGAAGCAAATTGCCATACGGAAAAATTACAGCTACTTCAAGACAACTAGCGAAGAAATTGACAGTTGCTCATTTCAATACTGTGGACAGTTTTTGAATTATAAAACATTGCTCTACAGGCCATGTACCATAGGAAGGAGGAGTTTATTGCATGTTAAGCCTCAGGCTATCTTGCAATAAAGTATATGAGAGTAGAGCACTCCCCCCGTAAACACTAACATACAACACCTATAAAACTGTCCGCAGTATTGATAAATGCGAGCATTATATAAATCATGAAAACTAAGATAAAAACATTAAATCGAAATGTTGTTGTTTTGAAATCAAAGAAGAGCTTTCGTGCATTACTAGAATCAGAGGGGTTAAATAGTTTTCCTGCAGAAGAAAACGTTTACCTTATTGACGAGTGTGATGATTCCGATTTGATAGAGGGAATACTTCAAGATTCGTTTCATATAATACTTGCAGATATTTTAGGTGATATAGTACCTGAAGAGAATAGAAAGGATTTTTTCTCAAAAGTACTTTTAAATGAGCACTTTGATATTGAGTGGCATTGGTTTGTTAATGATTTATCGAATGAGCCATTGAAGCATGAACATACAATCATATAAGAGCTGGTATCTAGCCAAACCACAAGCGTTATTAGAATGACGTCCATTTAGTTATGTGTTTGGAATTTAAATGAACGAAAACGAGAAGCTTGAGAAATTAAAAAAGCATATCGCAGACAATAATCTGAGAAATAAATACTCGAATGTTCAATTTGATGCAGAAGCAGAGGTTTATTTTCTTAGTACTGAAGAAGGTGGTCGGCATACACCGGCAATAATTGGTTATAGCCCTAACCACCTTATGAAAGATGATTATCTCACATCGGGACTACACGTTTATCTGGATCAAGACTATGTTTTTCCTGGTCACATAGCAAGAACTGGAATTGTGTTTATCACACCAGAAGTTTACCCTCATTGCTTAAGTGTTGGCATGAAAATTCGAGTACAGGAGGCGAGTAGGTTAATTGGTTATGCCAAGATTACGAAAATATTTAACAAAATATTGGAGATCAGTACATAACTGGATAAAAGCTGGTATATAGTCCGGCCTTAGCCTTATCGTGAGCATACCACCGTTTAGAAAAGTGGTGTCAGAAGCCAATGGTAATTTAAGGGTTGTAGAAAAAAGATTAGGATTAAGTGATGGATATTTAGGTGATAAAGATACAATGGTTGTTCATATTGAACGAAAAGATTTGGATAGTTTAAAAGTTCCTTCAGGTAACGAAGGAGGTGCTAATCAATACTGGGTCCCAGGAGGTTATACTTCTGGAGGAATACCAGAAGCTGTTGTTAACTTATTAAGTAAACCTCCATACAAAGAGATCAAATTTAAGTAGAAAGGATATAGCTATGACTTTTTATGAAATAAAAGAAGGCCACTATCCAAAAGAGCACATGAAATCAAAAAAAGATGAGATACAAAAAAATGGGTGGAGTATAAAAGAAGAAAAAGGAACTTTCTATTTATGTTATATTTCTGGCTCTCTACAAGGTGAATTAAAGGAAATTGAAATTAGTAAAATTGACTTTGAGCTAGCACGAGATGACAAAATTGATTTAGATACACTTTGCATAAAATATGGTGCCAATTAGATCCTTGGCCATAATTCAGAGTTATGGCCAAAGATCAGAGAATTCAAACAAGCAATCTATTTAACATAAGATAGTTTATGCGAAACTCACCTGTAAGTATTTACAGGTTATAATTGGTCTTTCATTCATTGTCTGATCCTTGGTTTGATGATACCTTTCCCACGCCTTGCACCAGGCCATAACTGGGACAAGGCATCTGCTGGGAGTGCTGAGCCTCCTGGCTTTTACCTGGATTGCCTTTTTTGACCTCTCGCCGTTTATATAATTTACCATTTTCTATTAAACTGCAGGTACCGTCATATTTTCGTGTTGCTACCCCTTCGCCAGCAAAAACCCAGTCGCACTCAGGGTAGGCTTCCTATATTACTTCGCTCATGTTATCAGGGTTTCTTTTAAATATTTTTCATATCGGCCACGTAATATTTAATATTTCACTGGAAGCCATATTGAGATTAACTGGCATACACTCAAGATCGCTAAAATCAGCTAAAAAATTACTATTAGTTGGGTTCAGTAGCCGTTTCATTACATCGAACAATCCACTCATAAGCCAGTGATAATATACAAATTTCAATAACTGCAACGATTAGCCAAACAAGATCGTAAACAAAGTTCAAATAATAAGGTAGAAATGGTAGATAGCTTATTATTTGACTTGTCAAAATCGGCAGCAAACCAATTAACACAAATATCCGTAATTGATGGTTAGATGATATACTCCATGCCCATCGCAAAGACTTTTGCTGGTCTGTCGCCGTTGCAGGCAGAATCAGGCTCCATCTAGAAATACAATAAGTAGCCGGCAGCATCAAGATAGCCATTATGGAACTGAACGGTAAATTATTTTTCGGTAACAACGTAAATAAATTGTAGCTAATTGCCGCCGCAGCGCTATATATCACTGAAAACCCAAAAAATATTAATAAGAACCTGGTTTCTCTTTTGGTCCATCTTAAAACGGGCGTTGATTTAATCGCCTCATCGCTAAGCAGGAAAACTCGATGACAGCCAATGGCACTCAGCACAAATGCCAAGTAGTAAATTATATAAATAAAAAAATACAGTATAAAATTAATTTCCGGAGGGTGAGGGATCAAATAATCCATTAAAATCATTAAAAAAATAAATGGAATCCCTAACCGCAATAAAGCCGTTATATTCTGAAAGGGAGTTTTTAATCCTTTTAAAAAAATTTCTTTTAAAGGTAAGGTTTTATTTACTTCAGTCAATTGTCTTCAACCATAATGAACAGATTTTAAGAGGGTGAATAATATACATGTTGACCCAATGAGTAAATCAGACTGATCACTGCGCGATCAATACTAATTGGATTTGACACCAATCAGATACCTATATACTGTTTATATATACAGTATTTTGTCGGTTGTTGAATTAGCATGTATGCGCTCACGGATATGAACTGCTTTTATGTAAGCTGCGAGCGGCTTTTCAGGCCAGATCTGGCAGGCAAACCCGTGGTAGTGCTCAGTAATAATGATGGGTGTTGCGTCGCTCGATCCCCAGAAGCCAAAGCCCTAGGGATCAAGATGGGTGAACCTGTGTTTAAACTGCAAGGTTTGATCAAACGTCATGGCATTACGGTGTTCTCATCAAACTATGCGTCATATGCCAATATCTCCAATCGAGTAATGGCTGTCCTTGAGCAGCTATGCCCTACGGTTGAGGTTTATTCCATTGATGAAGCATTCCTTGACCTAACAGATATGGCTTGTGAGGCGTCCTTAAAAGGCTATGGGTTTAAGGTGAAACAAGCCATTGCCCAATACTGTGGTATACCCGCGTGTGTTGGAATTGCTCCAACTAAAACCCTAGCAAAGTTAGCCAATCATGCGGCTAAGCAGTATCCAAAGACAGGTGGTGTGGTTGATGTCTGCTCAAAAAAGGTTCAAACCCGCTTACTACAGTGTATGCCAGTTGATGAAGTCTGGGGGGTTGGTCGACGCTTAAATCAAAAACTACGAGCAATGGGGATTAATACAGCCTATGACCTGGCAAACTATCCTGAAAAGCTACTTCGCCAGCATTTCAGCGTGGTGTTAGAACGTACAGCCAGAGAATTAAACGGCGAGTCTTGTATCGCGTTAGAAGAGCACCCTCCAGCCAAACAACAAATTGTGTGTAGTCGATCATTTTCCAAACGGGTACACAAGTTGGAAGAGTTAGCCGAATCCATCAGTTGTTATATGACCCGAGCAGCAGAAAAACTCAGGCAACAACAATCCAGAGCTCAGTTAATCAACGTGTTTATTCGGACCAGCCCTTTTGCTGATACTCCACAATACAGTTGCGGTGCTTCCCTGCCCTTACCCCACCCTACGAGTGATACCCGGGTACTGGTCAAAGCGGCTAAAATGGGACTAGAAGCGATTTATCAACCGGGGTTTGCTTACGCGAAGGCTGGAGTCATGCTCTCTGATATCAGTGTGTCTAGCTTTGATCAAGCAGACCTTTTCACTCCTGAGATTGATACACAAAAATCACAACACTTGATGAAAACAATTGATCAGATCAACCGTCGTTTTCCAAAAGCCTTATTTCTCGCGAGTAATGGTACCCAACGAGGCTGGCAGATGGCCAGACATCACTTGTCTCCAGACTACCTTACCAGCTGGTCTGATCTACCTAAAGCCAGATTATAACAGCCGTTATACTTCACTATATGACCAAGGAAGGAGTGAAATAAATAATGTGTGGGCAATTTGGGTTGGCAGATAGTTTTAACTGGGGCAAGTTTACAAAGCGACTGAATTTACAGGATATTAACGACCCAGCATCAATAAACCTACGGTATAAAGAAGCATTCGTACCTACCAACACTGTATCCATTATTACTCACCAGGACGGTTATAAAGTAAACGAAGCCATTTGGTGGTTATTGTTAGAAGAGGCTGAAACCCACTTTAAAGCAAATGCAAAATATGCAACATTCAACTCAAAATCTAGCAGGCTAATTACAAGCCCTGTCACTAAAAAAGCATTTAAACAAAGTCGCTGTATAATCCCAGCTACTCACTTTGTTGAAGGTGATGGACCACAGGGCAATCGCTATTATCATTTACTCAAATCTGCTAGCGGTATGATTGGGTTCGGGGGGCTATACCGTGAATGGACACACTCTAAGACAGGTGAACACTGCTATTCAGCTTCAATCATCACTTTGCCAGGACACCCAAAACTTAAGAGTATTCATAAAAACTCACTGCCGTTAATGTTACCTCTCGACCAGCCTGAAATAGCACATGATTGGTTAAACCCAACAATACGAGACCCACAGTATTTTGAATCACTTCTACAGCCAAGGTTGCATGAGTCATTACAGGCCCAGCCAATAGAAAGGCCCGGTCATCCCACACCTAATGGTGACCAGTTTAGTATTAAAGCTGACGGGTAGTCGAATAATTGATTTAATAAGCCTATGGTGTAGGTAAGGTTTGAAAAAATTCCCTTACCACAACTCGATAAAAGAACCCTCATCTTATTAATGCTTTTGAGTAGTCTGCATGGGTCATAGAGCTAACTATTTTCTTGTTGAAGAAAATAAAACATCCATATTTTATCATCATTGGGGAGCAAAATCGTTGCCAGAGGACTTCTTCTGGGGTTTTGATGCCAGTCTTAGTTATTTAGCAACGTTAGAGTCAGGGGAAGAAAAGTTGCTTGATGATGTATGGTGTGAAGGAGCAATTTGCATTAAGCCTGATATCCGAGAGCTGATACTATTTGGTGGTGAGGATCTTTATTATGATAAATCATTGCGCAATGTCTTTTTATCAATGATGTCTATCTCCTGGGCTGAGTGGCGTATTAAATGGGCAAAAAAAGGAATTATAGATGTTATTCAGCTATCCTCAATTTCTCCAAAAAGCGTCACCTCAAATAGTAATACAGATGAAGACAGTGATGACCTGACACAACCTGAAGCTGATACTTTTAATGGTGAGTGGCATGAGTGTTTAGTTTTAATTCGCTCAGAGAATGACTTGATCACAACCTCAAAAGACTCTGCTCAACGTGTTTTATCAATAGGGCCAGGCTTGTTGGATCAGCTATCAGAGATACCTCCTAGAAGTATCATTCGAGAGGGGGACGATGATTTTCCAGTCTCACAGCTATTTATAGACACAACCTGCAAGACAATTCATATTTGGGAAGAGTATGAAGAACTGCCTGATAGAACAGACTTACTAAGTAAACTATGGACAGGCTGGCAGGTTCACTCACATCCTGGTGGGTTCTATGAGTTTTGCCAGGTGGCTGGCATTCCCTATTTTGAGCATAGTCGTACCAGAGAAGAATATATAAAGGAGATCCGCCACCTAGTGCTCCAAGATTCAAACTTTGATCCTGAAGAAGTACTGCAAACAATAGAAAAGCATGTTCATGATGAAGAAAATTTCATTGAAAAGCTCAAATCAAAGGTAGTGAATATTTTTATTAAAAAGGAACCTAAAATACAGGTTCATCCTAGTTTCCTACAAAAAGACAAACCCCATCTTGAGAAAAAAGCAAAAATGGAGCTATTTTCTGCAGTAATTGACAAGTTTATGAGTGATATACCTGATTTAGAAATTGTGCTGAGCGCTGATGAAGACTGGTTTAAAAATGGGTTACCTGAATTGATACAGTCCCCTAAATAAAACTTCAATGATCAAAAACCGATCGACTATACAAAGATGAAGCACTAACCAACCTATGAATAATATTGAGCTAAAGCAACAAATTTTAAGCGTAGTAAATATGGCTATGCAACAAAGTTTTAATCGAGCATTAAGTGCCTTAGAAGATGCAAAAGCAATCGATACTAAAAAAATGCGAGAGCATTATAATGGTTTTGGTTCCAAATACTATGATCTTGTTACCGAGCAAATGAAGTTTACAGAACAACAATTGGAACCTATTATCGATGAAATTATTCAGTCGAGCCAAGGTAATCGTTAGTTCTTATATCACTCTAGTTTCACCACAACATATTCATGATAGATTCTCTAAAAACAGGTTAATTTTTGATTAAGGATTAATCTGTTTTCTTGCGAAAAAAACAGCTACTGTTGACCTCAATACACACAAAATAAATAGGAATTTAAGTACATTCTATTATAATAGAAAAAGCTGTTCGTTTTATTAATTACTGAGTAGGCACACGGAAGCAATGATTACTAAAGTATTAAGGAATTTTTTTCTAGGTATTCTAGCTACGGTTTTGATTGGTAGTCTTAGTTACTATATACGTTTGAAAATGATCGAGAAATCAGCAGAACACTTTATAACCAAAAGTCAAGAATATTCAAAACAAGTACTTGAACAGCAAAGATCAAGCCTACAGGCAAAACAACGACAAGCAGAACATGACTATAAGAAAGCTCAGGAAGAGCATGCTTTTAATGAGGCCTTTTATGCGTGGTATACTGAACCAGATGGCTGTGACAATTGGAAGTCTGACAGTCATATGGTTGAGTGTGTTAACCACAAAATAAATGCTAAAAATACATTTAAATCGATTTATCAAAACAATTAAGTTATTTAGTTAGGGACGCTAATGAAAAGGACACTCTTTTATTTTCTCTTAGTTTCAATGAGCAACTATACTGCTACTGATACGCTAAGTGATCAACAAATTAAATCACAAATAATTCAACAATCTATTCAATCATACCCTGGGAATTGCCCTTGTCCTTATAATCGAGCCAGTAATGGAAGTCGCTGTGGAAAACGTAGTGCATGGAGTAGAGCGGGAGGTTATTCCCCCTACTGTTACCCTTCTGATATCTCAAATGAAATGGTCAAGCAATATAAAGCTAAGCAAACATCCTCAACTAATAACAAATATTGATCACTTAATTAATATGACTAGCCTCTCTATTAAAGCAATTCGTAACACTAGACATTAATCAATCAGTTACCTTAAAGCCATTCTGCTAAGGGTTTACTATTTCTGCCCTTGCGCTTTTAACCCTCCCCTTTTAATGTACAGCTTTTGTTTCAAAGTTGACCATTGAAGGTGTAATCATGGATGTAGGTAGTAGTAGCCGGTTTACCTTTAGTATCAAAGGGGTTGAAGACACGCTTCGAGTGGTTCGGTTTGATGGCCAAGAAGGCATTTCCCGCCCTTATGTGTTTACGATTGATACGGTTTGTGAAAATTTTGACCTGGATCTTGATGCGATTTTGCAGCAACCCGCCCAATTAGTGATTCATGATGCTGACGAGCCTCGATACATCAACGGTATTATTCACGCCAACCAAATCAGTGATCCTATAGGTCGCTTCTGTCGTTATCGGTTTGAACTGACACCTAAAGTGTCCTTGCTGCACTACCGGGTTAATTTAAAGATTTTCCAAAATCTCACGGCCGATGCCATTATCCGGCAAGTATTGCTAAATGCAGGACTGACCACCGACGACTTTACGTTTCAAATCACTGGCGAATTACCCACCCGCGTGTATTGCACTCAATATCAAGAGTCCGATTTAGACTTTATTCATCGGCTGATGGCTGAAGATGGCCTTCACTACTTTATTGAGCAAACTAACAATAACTGTTTCATGGTGATCAGTGATAGCCACTACAGTTTTAAGCCTGTCCCCGTTACCCCTGAGCTGGAGTATAAATACCAGGCCGGGATGGAAACCACCCATTACTTTATCAGCCAATTTTATGTAACAGCAGAAGCCCAACCCAATACTGTCGTATTTCGTGATTACAATTTCGAGCATCCACGCCAGAACTTGGAAGTTAAAGAATCTGCCAGTGATGATAAATCCGGGTTAAACGGCTTGGAGGTTTATCAACATAATGTGTCGTATCAAAACCCAACCGCCGGTAAGCAAAAAGCTGCAAACCTCATTAAAGCCTACAAGTCCGTTAAATTGACAGGGGATGGTTTCAGTAACAGCCCTCATGTATCAGCCGGGCATTTTTTCCAATTACAAAACTACGATGACAGCCGTTATGAACACTATTGGTTACTCACTGGGGTAATTCATGATGGTATTCAAACCCAGGTATTGGAAGAACACGACACCGGTAGAGGCAGCAGCTACAGCAACCGCATTATTGCCACCCCACGAGATCACCAGTTTAAAACCCTGCCGTTAGCCCCTAAACCAAAAATTCGAGGTAGCCAAACGGCGTTTGTGACTGGTCCCAAAGGGGAAGAAATCTACTGCGATAAATACGGCAGAATCAAAGTTCAATTCCACTGGGACCGGGACGGTCAATACAATGAAAACAGCTCCTGTTGGGTACGGGTCAAACAAAACTGGGCAGGTAAACAATGGGGGGATTTACAAGTCCCCCGGATTGGCACCGAAGTGTTGGTGAAATTTATTAACGGTGATCCTGACCAACCAATTGTGATGGGCTGTTTATATAATGGTCGGGATAAACCACCTTATAAATTACCCGATCATAAAACCCGCACCACCTTTAAAACCAACAGTACACCCGGTGGTGAAGGCTTTAACGAAATTCGTTTTGAAGATAAAAAAGGCAGCGAACAAGTTTTTATTCATGCTGAAAAAGACCTGGAAGTTCGGATTAAAAACGACAAACGGGAAACCATCAGCAACGAACGTCATTTAGTGGTGGGCAACAATAGCTATGAGCACACCAAAGGCAACCACCACCAACAAATCGATGGCAACCAATACATCAGTATCGACCAGGATAGTCATACAACAATTGGCGGCAGTTTACACAGTAAAACTGGCAGCCAGTACATGATCCAGGCCGGTAATGAAATTCATATTAAAGCCGGCGATAAAGTTGTCATTGATGCTGGGGTGGAACTCACCTTAAAAGGCGGTGGTAGCTTTGCCAAACTAGACCCATCCGGTGTCGCCTTTCAAGGCGCAACCCTTAAAATTAACGAAGGTGGTAGCGCTGGTTCGGGTAGTGGGGTGAGTATTAAAGAGCCTTCTCAGGCTGCAGAATCTGATAAAAATCAACCTGGACAAAAGTTTGAACCTATTCCACCACAAGCAGCCAAAGCACCTGTTCCACTTGGCTGGCAGTTAGATAGTTTAAAACTGGCCGCTCAAAGTAAAACCCCATTAGTTCAGCAGTGCCAGAAACAACCTAATGGCTCATGCCCACGGGCAGACTGCCCCTGTGAAAGGAGTCAAGCATGATTAATACCATTGAAAATAATCAGCTCATATCAAAGCTACCTGCGGAACAAACTTATGTATTAGTGGATGGCGCAGTTACAGGCAGTCAAACGATTATTGATACGTTATTTGATTATGCTGAGCAACCTGAATACCTCAAGTTATATCAGGGAACAGAATATCATTCATTGCAAGAGATCAGCCCGGTATTGGTAAAAACCAATCAAGATGACCCTTATTTTTTTCATCTAACCCAAGAATTAGTTGGAAAAATCGCTTTTATTATTATTACCAGTGAAGTTGATAGCCACTGTTTAATACATCATTTACAGCAATTAATCAGCGTTAAAGCAAGCCACATGGGCTCCTGTTATTTCCGTTATTATGAACCACACTGCTTGAAGTTTTTAGTACCCACCCTAACACCACTACAAGTCGATTGTTTGCTAGGACCGGCAGCCAGCTGGTATTGGCCTTGTTTACAAGCAGGGCAGCTGCATCAATGGGAGTCTATTGACCATAAGCCATTACTCAATTTAACGGAACAAATGCCTTCTTTTGAATTGAGTGACAATCAGTTGGCTGCTTTTTCACAAGCTATGCGTTGGGTATTTATCGATGATCAGTTGGCAAGCCATCAACAAACGCCCCTTTTAAAAGCACTGGCTCCCGACTTTCAATACCAAATTGTAGATAGCTTTATTAATCAATTTGACCAAAAAGGACTTTGTACGCCAGCCCATCTGATAGTGGCACTAAAAGCCTGCTACAGCCTTAAACCAACACAGTTGGAGCCATTTTTCGCTAGCCTGGCTAAACATCATGGTCATAGTGAATTAGAACTGGTGAAGCTTGTTGAGCAGACAATAAATCAACTGAAACAAGCAGCAGTTGCCTTATAGATAGGGATGAAGTCGTTATGAGTGGTATTAAACGGATAGATCAGTGCGTTATCAGTCACCCATGTAGTCAAAAAAAGCTTTATGTACAAACGCTGGGTATAGAAGATACCCCACAACATCAGTATGCGATCATCCAAGGCGGGAAAGAAGTAGTCACCCTTTCTAAGCTAGAACGCCTGCCTGAGCAACAGTCAGCAGGGATGACTGTACCTCAAAGTGACGTTTATGAAACGGATGTACCTGCTCCAGGTGATACCAGTAAACATCAGCTGGCTATTAAAATACCGACAGAGACAGGCAGTCCTATTTATTTACCCTTACTAGACGAGGGAGAAGTACAACCAACGCCGTATACTAAACCACTACAACATAATGTCATGGCATTGTTGCTACCCATGCTGTATATGGATCGTCAAAAACAACACATTGGTCCAGTGCGCAGTGGTTATATTTATATTTTTAAACAAGGAAAGTTATGGCGTGAAGTACTAATTGATGAGAAAAAAGACAAAGCGCCTGAATTTAAAGATGTCAATATAAAGGAATATCGACAAAAAGCCACAGGTGGTCAGCCAGCTGATCTACGTCAAGCAACGGGTATCTCACTAAAAAACTTACATGTCCCCTTAAAATTACAAAATGGTGTTAGCCTGCGTACAGCGGGATATGTAATAGCTTTTTCTGAAAATCAGTGGAGCTGGCCCTATATTCAGTGGCTAGAAGCATCTGCTAATCGAGTCGACAAACGTTGTCAGTCACTTTTGCCCCTAATCGATTTACTAACGGGTGTTTCACCTGCTGTATCAGGCAGTAATGCACGGCCAATCAAAGAATTACCAGAATGCCGTAGCCGGAGTTTTGCTATTGAGTTAGCTGTATCCGAGCCCTGGAAAGTCATTCATGATGTCAGTGGAGACTACTTTAACCAGCTATTGAAAAAAGCACGAACAGAACGTAATGCCATTGATGCTGAAAGCGATGAGCCCTATCAAGCCTTAACCAAAGACAGTCGGCTTGATTTATTACACCCCGATTTACGACTTAATACCCTACATGAAAAGTGGAATCATGCCAGGACGACTCCAATAAAACCCGAATTGGCTAATTGGGAAACGTCTTTATCCGCTTCAGGGGATATTTTAAAACCTTATCGGGACAAACATTGGTTCTGCCTGGTATTGTCAGACCCTTTAGGAATAGCACGCCATGCAAGAAAACAATTGCAGGATAGCGTCATGCTCCTGCAAACGCTTAATGAAGTGATCCGCTATCATCCTTTTGCCCCCTGTGCTGATATTGTCTATTTGAATTTACTCAAGCAAGTGCTAGAGGATGGCTCACCAAACCCACTTTATAGTGGAGGCTGGTTTGATACAGCGCTCGACTTATCAGACAGTGGACGGCTATTCCGCACGATCAAAGAAGAAGAGCGCAAGATGGCAAGAGAGAATGTTGCTATTTTGCAAGAAGAGCTACTTGCCCTGCTTGAAGATCAATCTAATGGCAATTTAACTGAAGCATTGCGTGATTTATTTACACTTGAGGGTGCCAATTACATCTGTGGCTATATCCATGCAGCAGGAATAGTCGACAGTTTGTATACCAACTTGATGTTGGTAGACTCCCGTGTATTAGCAAAAGATTTACCGGCAGTTAAATGGCAGAAGCCAGCTATTGTGGATCAAATTGTCTCGGGTGAACATCCGCTAGGGAAAATGATGCTTCCCTATAGCCCCAGTGATACTAATGACGGCAGTGGTCAATGCCGGTTAGCAGACTTAAAAATGCTTGCTGAAATGCAGCCGAGTGAAATCCACGACTCTCACATTCTTGAGCTTGAAGCATATAAATCCATCCAACTCTATTTAAAAGGCCAGGAAGAAGCCTCGGGTATGACTAATGCACGACGCCTGTCTAATACATTAGACCCTATAATATCTGGGATAACCATGGTGTGGTTGCAATATATTCAAGGACAGTTAAAAAATACGGGACTGATATCAGCTAAACACCTATTCACTCCCTTTGAAGACTTTGTGAAGCATGTAATCCCTTTTGTGACTGAAGTTAAATTGCGTCTTAAAAATAATAAAAATACTTACTTTGTTGTGGTCGATATACTAGAAGAGCAGTCTAATTATAATTTGCCACGTATAAGTAATACTCACCATCAGCTGGAAGTTATTCATGAGAACCAACTATTGGCTGCCTCTGATGAAGCTCGTTATGCTGGCTCTGTTAAAAATCCCCAACGCTCATCGAACAATGAACTTTTAAAATTAGCGCATAAAAACCCTAAAGAGTTGACGCGGCTGAGTAATAAGCAACGTATGGCGCGTATTTCGGATTATTTATTAAATGATGCCAGGGCTTTGCCTTCAATTTTAGTAGCCTTTGATTTCTGGAACTTATCTGAAGAGCTCCACAAAAATTATGGAGATAAAGTTAACCGACAAGAGTTGGGGAAAATTAGTGCTGGCCTTGATTTAATTGTAACAAGTTTAGCATTACTAACAAAGTTGGATAACTTAAAACACTCTCGATATTCATATTATGCTAACTATCAATCAAAGGTCATTAAAGGATTCAGGACTCGATGGCTTGGTCCCCAAGCGGGTGGTATTAGTAATTTATCTTTGTTTGGCTGGTTTGCTGCACAGGTTACCATTGCAACGGTGATATGGGATGCTGTTGATAGTATTAAAGAGGGTGATTATGACTCGGGGTATGCCCAAATAGGGGTTGCAAGTGGCTTATTTATCGTATCCCACCCTAATGTGATCGCAAGATATATTGTAGTGCCTGCTGCATCCAAGGTACTTGGGATAAGTGTTGTGGCTTCAACTCCTCTGTCAGTTGGGATAGTAGTAGCTGGCTTGGGGTTAGCTATTGTGTCTCAAGTAATAGCCAGTCAAACTAAAGACGACTCTTTAACAAAATGGCTTAGAAACGGCCCTTTTGGGAGTGAACGTAATTTACAGGATCCAGTCCTTTCCCATGAAATAAAGGCTTATAAAAGCCTGCTTGAATCGGTGATGCCCGTTAAGATATCACTGGTAAAACACTTTTTTGAAACTGATGTGCCTACAGATATTTTAAATCAAATTAAAAAGCTAACAGGTAAAAACTCACCAAATATAATATTGGAACTTACCACTCCAGCCTTTGATATGGCGGTTGATAAACCCCAGTTTAGCCTAGATGTCAGTGAGGTCTGGACTAAATCATCCATTGATTACCACTCGAATCCAAGAGAAGTACAAAGAGCGACAGCAAAGCCACAATATTTGGGGTTTGCCTATAGCCAACAAACACTTCGCTGTTATGTATTTTACTATTCACCACGATTAGGGCAAAACGGTACCACTAAAATGCAACAACCAACTATCAGTACTACCAGTATAACTGTAGAACAACTCGCATTGGTCGTACATGGTGGAGAATTAAAGTGCAACTTACAGGTGTATAACCGTCAATTAAAAAAATACGAAGTACATTCCGTTACCCTACCATTTGATAATAAACAGCAACAAATAGTGCTTGATTATGATCGGGAAGTTTTTTAATAAATTATGCTAAATAATTCGTATTATTCTGAAACAGCTTACCGTGGTCATCGAATCCCCCGGCAAAGACCCTATAGTAAAAAAAATGGCATATTGTATAAAATGCAAGATATGCATACAAAAATGGCCTTGCGCTTACCCTGGGGAAACTATGCTAATATCGATAGCGCCCAAATTATTGATAGTGGCTTCGAAATAGCCAATGACCCAGAGCGAAAAAATCCTGAATCTTTCGCTAAGAAAGTTAGTTGGAATCATGAATGTTTAAAAATAGATAATAGTCACTGGCTACTTGAAGGATTAGCGTTTCTGACAGCTGTATTTGGGTCAAGATTTGTTATTGGTATTACGCTTATAGTAGTTTTTTTGGTTGGTGTAGAAACATACATAACTAAAGATAGAATCAGTGACTTCATTATAACTATACTATTTTGTTTACTACTTATTCACTTAATATCTTATTATGTAATGCCTATATTTTTAGAAAAAATAGAACAATTTTTTGTAGTTGATCGAGGGTGCGGATTTTTTAGAAAAACTGGTATGGTTCGCAAGCATGTCACTGGTAAACAGTATTTCGAGGCGCCTTTTACTGAGTTTGATGCAACTTTAATCAACATGCCGGATATTAATGGCTTGCCCCGCTATCAGCTTACCTTAGTCCACCGTTACCAACCCATTTCGTTTAATGTGCCCATTGGTTTAGAAGGAGTATTGGATGGCCGTTTCAGGTTGGCTGACTGGGATACCTTACAACGTTTTATGGATATTTCCCAACCTTTGCCTGATATCCCACAGTTAGAGCCTTTCAGAGCTTTAGATCCCGTCACATCTGAATATGATAAAGCAGGCAAACGAGGCCGACCAGATGACTACTGGGCTAACATAAGTCACGATGAATGGTTTAAAAATCACGAACCAGAGTTACTAAAGGCCATTACCAGCTTTCATTGGCAAGGACTAAAAGATTATATGGCTGGCAAAGTACCTGGCCGAGAAGAAGAGGACCAAATTGCCAGAAGACGTTGGTGCTCGATAAAGTGGAAAGGGTAAGGTTCTAAAAATGTTCCTGGGCAAAAGGAACTGGAAAAACTATAGCTACATCACTCTTCAGCATTAATAGTAAAGAGGCCTATTAGCCCCAACTGAAATGTTCCATATTCTAGGTAAATATTAACAATATGCCGAGGATATGGAACATCATAAAAGTTCTCTAAACCTCAGCTCAGGAGTGGCTAGGATTCTTCGTTCAGAGAATAAAACAGTATACCTGCTATCCTTCTAAAGCAGTTTCTACAGCCTTCTTTCCATCATCGTTGACAAAAATCACACGTTGACGTGGATCATCTGCATAAGGCCCAGCTTCAATAAAGCTGGCATTAGATTTCTTTCGGATAGTGTGCCCATTATAAAGTGGCTCGACGATATCTGCATACTCATGATGAGAGATATTGAGCTTTTGTTTTAGGTCAACTGATCTTAATGGGCCTTCCTTACTTAGTGTTAATAGTACAATTAACTGGTCAATAGTCAGGCTTGAGTCAATTTCTCGGAAAACTTGCAATGCATTTATCAATGATGCTGCTTTTACTTCTGACATTTATCATGACTTCCAAAGTTAACAACTGTTGTATACTGGCGGATTTAGTTAACAAATGCAATTAATAAAGGCGTGGGCAGCATTGTTAAACACTGCAGAAGTTCCGGTCATCAGAAAACCGTACTTATGATTGTTCAACACAAGCAAAGCAGAGGGCCACCTCTACTCTTAATCGTGATATGCTCACGATAACGTTATCACCAGTTTTTTGGCTTAATTGGTTCTTGGGGAGTATCTACACACTAACTGATTAAGCTTTTCTAACTTGCGGTGGCTTAAACCATTTCCCAGACTCAACAACTTTAAAAATATGACCAATTGTGACTGGAAAAGCCTTTCTATGCTTATCTCGCGCTCGATTAGTCAATAGGCTAAAGAACCCTTCACCTTCTTCACAGAAGTATTGATCAAACTCAAAACCACTAAAATCAGTACCAAACTTTTCATGAATTGCTTCGAACAATTCCCATGCATCATCACCAGTAATTCCATAGTCTTGTTCAAGCCTTGCCTCAGGGAATAACTCACTAGGTTTTAAGAATACCTTCTCTAAAAAAATAGCTTCAAGCTCCTGAATTAATGTTGTATTTGTAGTTGAAAACTTAATATAACTGTTAATTAATTTCTGGAATCGTTCAGTGAATTGTTCACCAAAGCGTTCGTCTACTTTTCTGATATTTTCTATAGCTTTTTCTATTGAGAAATCACCTGGGCGACTTTCAATTATTGCCAAAGCTTCATTATGTAATGCATAGCTTAGATGTGCAGATACAGCCTCACACAATGTCTCTTTATCTATCTTGCCAAGATGGTGACTCAGCAATAACCGTAACTCATACACAGCTTGTGCAAGAATTTTTGTTTGAGCATCTTTTTTATCCATAACCTACTCGGACAAAACAGGGGGATTAATGAGCGTCTATCTGACGCTGGTTTGGTGAGCTTGCTAGATACCAGCTAGCCATAAGCCTCATAATTGATATCATCCTTGGCCCCATTGTCATTAACACCAGGCTGGGTAAGCCCCATCTCTAGTATTTTTGACTCGACAGATTTTGGGTAAAACTGGGGGCTATTAATCTCCTTCCAACAATAAGCGTCTTCATAAACGCCATCATATTCTTGTTTTTTCTGATCCCATTTAGGTAAAGGTTCTCGTATCAACAACCAGCCGAACTCTCGCTTTAAAGCTTCCTTTGTCGCGTTCATTCTAACTTCATAGCGCAATGATCCATCCTCATTCTGAAAATATGCTGGGACAACCGAGCAATCAATATCTGGAGATAAATGATCGAGCATATCAGCAACTTCCTCTGGACTAGCGTCCTCTGCCTCGATTATAACAACTTCAGCTAGAGGTTTACCCTTAGAAATTAACTCCGTAAGCAATGGTTTCTTGTTACTCATAATTGGCTAACTATTAATGAAAATGACTCTAACTCTGGTGGCTAGGTGCTAGCTCTATATCTAAATTGGCCAATCCTCTTTTGCTACTTCATCCATCAGCCATTTAATTAATTGAAACGGAACATTCTCTTTGTAACAAGAGAATACCACTTTGCCTAATTCGTCGTAATGAAATACTTCAGCAATAACTTCGATTTCTTTTTCCGTACGATCTGAGAGTTCAAGATAGACACCGTCTCGTTGAACATCACTGCCGAAAATTATTTCGTATTTTCTTCCTTCAAATTCTTTGAGTTCACTCATTATATTTAATCAACACCACTATTTCTTAGATTGGTAGGCATTGCATTATTAATAGCCTGTTCAAACTCATTTTTGGAAATAGAAAACTCTTTAAACTCTGCAAGATCAAGGCTGCCTTCTGGCAAGCCTCCGTATTCATCTTCTAGGTGATCTTCAGAATAATAAAGGCTATTACCATTTTCGTACTCATGTAAACACCTGGTTGTATATCCCTCAGAATCTAGTTCTAGTCACCATAGGGAAGCTCCCCAGGAGTCAAACTCATCACCTCTTGATTCATCCCAACTTCTTTTAAAATAATACATTTCAACTTTCGTTTAATCGCTGTTTGGCCATGTTAATATTGTGTTTTGTGAAATATTATTTTCGATTGTGTCATCAAGGGTACCTTTGAGTTTGACATGTAACCAAGCTTCCTTGGATCTACTAAGTTTACTCCAATCAATCTCTATGTCCCTTGTAAACGGGGAGTTGCCTAAAAGTTCCTGTATCTTTTCTGCAAGCTCTCGATTAATGACTCCTGGGTTTCCTTCTGGAAACAAGCCACATAGTTTCAGCGTCAGTGATTCTTTTGGGTTATCTAGCTGTATATCATATTCAATCGGTACTATGCTTCCTTCAACTTCGGGATAATCACATTCAGTTCCTCCAACCTGATTTGTATAAACTACTCCGGTGCTACCGGGAATTATCAGAACTGTTTGTGTGAGGCTTAGTAGTTGGACTCTCATTTATAGTGCCTAGTAGTAATGAATGCTATTCCACGCTTGTGATTAGGGAAACTGGCTAGATACTAGTTCTTAAACGATTATTTGGTTTCATTTTAGCTAGTCAATTATTTCAGGCTCAACTCTGCCTTTCTCTTTTACCTGGTTCAAAATCCAAAAGATGCCATCAATAAGCATATCTTTTGCAAACCCATCTTGTATTTTATAGCCATTTCGACTGTCTCTTACTAGCTCTGGGTAACTTGCTGAGAATCGATCTCCTATTTGGCTTACGGTCACTGTAATTGACTTTCCAAAAACTACTTCAACCTGGTGAGCATCTTGATTAATCTCATGCACACTAACATTACTAAATTTAGATTTTAAAATGTCTACTAACGTCATAACCTATTTCCGTAGGATAATGAACACCACTATAGTGTAGTGGGTTGGGGAAAGCTGGCTAGATTTCCACTCTTACCCGATTAGGTTTTTTTACGCATATCGTGTCTTTGTCTAAGGCATTTATCTATTTTTTTCAGAGTAGCCTTTCGATTTTGCGATTTTCTCAAAACCTCTAATCTTGCCTCACCTTGTTCGATATCATGCTTTAAACGAACAGTTTCAATTTCCGAAGGTAGTCCGTTTCGAACTAAATCGGAATACGATTTTCTTAATTGTTGCCATTTCTTAGTCTCACGTCTTTTCGGGACAGGAGTAGCATCCCCTATATTGTAACAATTTTCTTTACATATAGAGCAGATAACTAAGCTATTATGCTTTTTAGGTCGCCTATAAGAAACTCTGCAATCAAAACAAACCCAAGTAAAATTGTTCATTATTTTAAAACCTAACTACTAATGAACGTCATGGGCGGCTGACTAGAAACTGCACTTGTCAGATAAAGCTTCGCAAAGCTATTAATAAACTCTGAAATTTCAACTTCTGCATTGGTATGTTCTGGATAAGTAATACGATACTTCAACAGCATGTCTTTGATTTGGAAAAGGTATAGGTGTGATGTGACCGTCTGTTGATTACCTGCAAATTGTTCACTGTATGTAAATGTTGCATGGATACCAATATTCTCCACATCGCCCTGCTCTAATATGTACTCACTTTCTGTAATCAATTTAGAGTTCTTGTGGCCATAAAGAACATCTTGCTTGCTACGCTCGTAGGAGTTATCAAATAAATGTCTTTTAGCAACTTCAATCACTTCTTTGGGAGAGCCAAAAGAGGTAACTTTTTGTGCAGGGTAGCTATATAGAGTGATCGCAATTGGCATTGTAGAATGATTGTACCCAACACCTACATTAGTTGCTGCTTTATCGTATTTTGTTACCTTCACGCGTTTGAACTTGTTCAACTTGTTAGGAAAAGTAAAGCCTGTACTCTCTTGCTTGTACTCCCCAGTAACTGGGATAGTTTGAGGGCTGTAACGTTGTTGAATATCGCAAGATGCTAATAAAAATATCAATAAAACTAATATGCTACGTTTCATGTGACTCCCAAAGGCACTTAACAACTAATGAGCATCATAATGACGCAGGTGGTGCAAGAATAGCTTGCTAGATACCAGCTCTTACCCGATTATATTTAAACCTGCCAAGCATTAACTATGTTCCGAGTGTATATAGTTTCGGGCTCTTCATTATCTACATGAAGCATGCCTTCATCTTTCAGTATTTCCTGTTCAATTAGCAGTAAAACTAATTCCTCGGTTTTATCTGGATATGTAAATGCCGTATTCCTATCACCAGTTTCAAAAGGCCAGTCGTCATATGTATCAGATACAAACTGTATTTGATCTCCCTGATTTTTTAGTAGATACCAAGTTACTATTGCTGATTGTGCAGAATTTCCAGCCAATTCTCGCATTTTACTCCCGTTGAGGTGGGAAAAAGAGATCATTTCTTTTTTTGTTTCATTTACGAGAATATACTCAACGCCCATGATTACTCCTTAAACATAACTACTGCTATTTGCAGTACCTCTGGAGGTGCGAAGCACCAGAGGTGGCATACGGCACAGCATGGAATTGTTACACTATTCTGTCCACTTTTTAGTATCGATATCGTTCGAATAAACACCTGCTGACATTGCATCAGATTCGCTAGATTCAACTTTAACCTCTTTGAGATAATTAGAGGTTCTTTTTCTAAACGTTAAAAATGCAACGATAAAGCTAAATAATGGTAAGGAGCCACCGTTTGACAAACTTGCTAACTGGATTAGAACGGCCAAAATAGTTGAGGGATAAAGAAGCCAGCGCCACCTCACTAACATACCGATTAGGACTAGGAATGGAAAAATGGTTTCGAATACTGCATTACCAGAGATGGCACCCGCATCACCTTCATTGAATGTAACGGGGTCATAGCCTGCACTTTTTAAAAAACCTTTTTCAAAGTTAGCCAAGAAACCCTCTGGCATATCATTGAAGGCAAACAATAAGGACAGTAAAACCAATAGTATACACGCGACAACCTGAAGTGTGGAAATTAATAAAATGGCCTTAACAGAAGTTGGTTTGTTCATTTTATTTTCTAAGTGACTCATTTGGATTTAATATGCGGTATGTTGATGTAACTATATTAATGAACGTCACTCTGGCATGGTGTTGGGTAAACTGACTAGATTCCAGCTCTTACCCGATTATAACTTTTCTACTCGTTGCCAAAGATCGAAATCGCTTCCACAGGCGGAAACTATATAGTTTCCACACCATGAAAAACCGAATGCCCTAACGTGTTCTTTATATATTTTGGTGCAAAAAGTTTGGTTTCCGGGTACTAAAGCACTTTTATAGTTTTGACAAAGCACTAAATCATATTCTGGCCATTCAGGAGCCACAAGCTCTAAGCTTTCACCCGCTGAGTTTGATTGAGGTAACCCACCACCTGAATACGTTGACAATGCAACTAATTCGTCGCCTATAGGACCAATACCCTGACAATACATACTGTTATCGGATAATCCTTCATAGGCTGTTTCATCTCTTGCTACTTTCTTCCCAGATTCAAGGTCAACTATACCTCTACCCTGGCTGGAAACAACTAATAAATAGCGATCAGTTTTAGAGAAACCAACAGACAATAGTCCCCCAACAGCATATGAACCCATATGTTTCCAGCCATCTGGATTTTTACTGCTCTTAATTTGATTCAGCAGACCTATGAGCCGGGTTCTATTTTGTTCCTTGTAGGACTCCGCTGAGCTAGACGTTTTTCTCTTAAAAAGCTTGATAAAAAGACCTCTCCAACATTTCAGTAACCCACCAACTTGGCAGAAGTTATAACTATTAATGAACGTCACTCTGATGCACTATTTCTGCCGTATTTTGACTGAAACTGCTTTATAGGTCTAGTTTTCCTGTGTATAAAACGCAACCACCAAGCTTTCAAAACTGCTCAATGTTCTTTTTTCCTTCTACTTCACCTGTCGCTATTCCAAAACCAGCCGATAACGACCACTTATCGGTAGTTACGAGGAAATATATGACAGCTTGGTTGCAGGTTGACCAATTTTTTGAGGGAACAAAGAAAGAGTTAGTAAGTTTGTGGGTATTTATACTTTGGCTCGATAGGGCTTAGTTTTTATGAGAGTGAATTAAACGCTATCTCTGTAAGGTATCCATGCAAAGCACTTAAGACATATACACCATACTTTAGCTTTCCATCATCAGGCTTCTCAAGCCATAAAGTATGTGCACACAGTATTTCTCCTAGATTTTCTATATCTTGAACTTCTAGCAACTTAGCACTGATTTTTTCATCACCAGAACGAAACTCAAGTGTTGCATTAAAAGAATCACCAACACGATTTATATATAATTTATCGACAATAATCTTTTTATAAGTTTGATTTAGTTCCATTCTCAGATTCTTCTACTCATCACTCAGATACTACTGGTTTGGAGAGCTGGCTAGATCAGTTCTTACGTGATTAGATGAATTGCTACGGTATAACTGTACAACTTTGGGATTCTGAGCATCCATAAACATGAAAGCTCTACCATATAGTGCCTGCATACCGAATTCGTCAAACTTATTTTGACCTAAACCTGTGATCAATACTTCATCCGTAGCCAAAGCCTCTAGGTGCCTAGATTTTATTTTTTCAATATGTTTTTCGGAAAATTCGGTAAGAACAACATTATAAGCTGGATGATTATATTGAACCAAAATATTACCATCTTTCATATTTACCGGGTTCATATCTGGATGATAATTAATTATCTTTGATAACACTTCAACGGCATACTGTTTCCCCTGCAAATCATCCAGACCGTCTTTGAGAACCACTATTGTGCCATTTGCAAACTGCGCCAAATCTTTTTCCTGGTTTGTATAGTAAATCATCCTTTCCAGTTGGCTTTCAATAGAGGCAGAAAAATTGGGCTTCCATTTCGGTACTGGTGGAAACTGTTTATCCTCTGCTACGACCAGGTTACTAAAACCTAAAAACGTTAATATGATGCCTATTAATTTCCTCATGCTTTCCTTTCATTTAACTACTAATGAACGTCACTATGACACACAGTTGCCGCCGTATTTTGACTGAAACTCGCAAACAGGTCTAGTGTATGAAACGTAACCACCAGGCTATCAGGCCTGCTGAGTGCTCTATTTCCAACCCCTCGATTTGTCGGTGTTATCAGGCTATTTGATTTCAGATTGATCAGTTAGGGGCTAGCGTGATGGGAAAGTTGTGAGAGTTAACTAGATAGTTAGCTGTTAGGAATTCTTCTAATAGGCACCTTGATATTGGTTGTTATTAGAGCTTAATCGGCCATGCTCCATATCTAAAATATACATACTTTCGATCTTAGAATAAAAGAAGTATGCTTCGTTTCTGAGTTTACTTATGGATAGTATAAATAATAATCAAAAAAGGAAAGTACATGAAAATCTTAAGTTATTTAAGATATCTAGGATTTGCTCTAATTGTGATTACCCCCGTCAGAGCTGCACAAATTTATGTGGATCACTGCAGAGGCATCAACGTAGATGTAAACATTGAAGTATTCAACGGTAATGATTCTGCTATGTTAATACCCTACCAAACTGCAAAAATGAATACCAATGCTCAAAATAGATTAGATTGTGCTGCTAATCAGGGAAGTTGTAAATTACGTATGTGGCCTTCTACTTCTCCAAAAGAGCATGCTAAAGTGTATACACTGAGTCATGACAGCAATTTTTACTTTTGTAATATACTAGGCAATAACAGCTTGCCAGAGATCATGGAGCTAAGAAACAGTTGCTCTAATGCTTGGCTTTGTCGTGGAGAGTATGCGCCAAGACCTATTCCTTCATCCATTCCTAGTGGTGTACCACTCAATCAGATTGTATCAATAAAATCCCAGAATTATCCTGGTATGTGTTTAAAGCACGAGAACTTTAAGATGTATCTACGAGCTTGTGACTACAACAGTAATGATTTTAAGTTTGAAGTAGTACCTGGTTTACTAGATGGCGATACAAAAATATCATTTGAGTCAGTAAGCCACAGAGGATATTACTTACGACATAGTAATTTTAAAATACGGATGGACTCTTTAGCTACTAGCACTGATAAAACGCAACTCAAAGCTGATGCATCTTTTTGGGCTGTAGACAGTTATGCTGATGAATCAAAATTTGCTTTTAGGGTTCCTTTCTTTGATAACCTGTACATTAGGCATAAAAACTTTGAGTTTATCATTGATAATGTCCAGTCTGAGCTTGATACATTAGATACTTCATTTGAATTTATAGTCCACTAAACAGAATGTGGGCGAAAAATTTGATGAAACACAGGTTTGATCCACTACCCCGACTCGATAAAACAACTGATCGTGAACAATACTGGTAGAGTTACTCCGCCGAGGAACCGAGAAGAAATGTTAGAGAGGCTGAGCTGCTTGAGAAAACATGTTACTAAAGGTGCAGCAGACGATTTAATTGCGTCGGTTAATCATGTGTAGGAAGAGTGGGTTAAACCGGGGTTCGTTAGTAAGTTTGTAACTTAGTCTGCTCAGTGGTGGGGCTACTCTATCTAAGCTACCTGTAGGGGGGCAGGCGTTACCATTTCCTTCATTATGCGGAGCACAGCTTATCCGGAGAAATGGATGCAAAATTCCTGCTAGCTCTATCTGATTAATTCAATGAAAATAATTAGATGAAACGATGAAAGAACTTATATCTGGCCAAAAAATTAAACTTGATAGCATAACGCACGCAACGTCATTAACTATTGAGATACAACTGTCTTTTAAACAACCTGTCATATTTGATATCAGTTGTTTTGGGTTAGATGCTAATAACCAGTTATCTGATGATCGTTATATGATCTTTTATAATCAAGTTAAATCGCCTTGTTCATCGTTGCGAATAGAGAAAACAAACAATCAAAACCTTCAGTTATTTAAGGTAGATCTTGCCAACCTCCCCTCCACCATTAAAAAAATTGTATTTGTCGCAACGATTGATGGTGAAGGTAATATGAGCTGTATTGAAAATGGTGCATTAAGAATAGCGGATGCTAATGGGCACATTGCCAGCTTCGGTTTTCAAGGTAGTCTGTTCAACCAAGAAAAAGCCATCATGATTGGTGAAATTTACTACAAAGATGTTTGGCGCTTTGGTGCCATGGGGCAAGGTTTTAATGGTGGTTTAAGTGCATTGTTAAAGCACTTTGGCGGAGAAGAATTAACAGAAGAGCCAAAAAAACCAAAGCCAGTTGAGCCCTCCTCGTCCCCAGCAACGATTAAACTAAGCAAAATTACTTTAGAAAAAAGAGGTGATAAACAGTCCATTAGCTTGGAAAAAACGGGTACTACTCAAGTTATTAAAATTAACCTGAACTGGGATAAAGCTGAGCAAAAGAAACTGGGTGGGCTATTTAAATCAAAAGGTGCAGACCTTGATTTAGGGTGTATGTACAGACTTAAAAATGGAAAAATAGGTGTCATTCAACCGTTAGATACATTTGGTGATAAAAATAACCCGCCCTATATTTTGCTTGATAAAGATGATCGTAGCGGCCAAAGTGTTAGTGGTGAAAACCTTACTATTTATAGGCCTGATCAAATAGAATTTATTATGATTTTTGCCATGATCTATGAGGGCGCAAGAGATTTCACGACAGTTAATGGCCGCTTAACAATAATAGACCACTATAACAATGAGATTAATATTAAGTTAGATGCACCAAACCCTAATTTAACTTTCTGTGCTGCTTGTTGTTTTCAAAATACCGGTAATACCTTTGATTTAAGAAAAGAGGAATTATACTTCAAAGGACATCAAGAAGCGGATAATCATTTTGGTTTTGGGTTTACTTGGAGGAGAGCATCAAAATAAACTGGGGGAGGCTATCCCCTTTTACAATAACCTCTAATTAGGGGCTACCTACCAACAGGCATTAAACGAAAAGCAAGGCCAGTTGCTGATAGCCATAGAAGATCAGCTTAGCACTAATGATCAAGCCAAGCAGGAGGTTGCAACCCTGGCCGTTAAGAACCTGGTTTTTGAAAAAATTGGAATGGGTAGTAATTTATATGACCGTTTTGGTTGATGCGATCATATGGCAGAATTGATCTTCACCAGGCATACCCATTTTAAACTCAAAGCAGTGTTCAAATTTAATTAAAGCGACATCACCTTCAGTATCGTAGTATGATCTTCCCGCCATTTAGCGGACACTTGTCATTAGGAGTTTAGGCGCATAGCTGCTCATATCCCTGATGTTGGTTTTAGATTTTTGGCAAAGAATTGGAAAACTTGGTCTTTGAAAATGGAGCAAACAAAAAATAATGGCAGCCATTGTGAATTGTAATCTCAGAGTGTAAGGAAGCTGAGCCTTGTAACAATTCCTAAACGAAACAGCTTCATAGCACTCAAAACTCTGTGTGTAGCAAAACCCTAAGTGATTGATTTGCTTTGGACAAACTGACTAACTTTTATACAAAAGTTAACCAGTTTTAAGGTGGCTCTATTGAGGATAATCAAAAGATGTCCCTATAACAGGCGGTGTTATAAAGTCTCCCCAAATACCCCACTTTGACTGATCTGAAGAAATTGAACCAAAAACCCAAAGGCTTGCAATGTTTAACTTTGGTATTATTAAACTATCAAAATCAAAACTGCCGACTTGATTTAAATGAATTGCCACAGTTAGGTTTTGTGAATCAACGTACTTATCCAAATTATTAATGACTTTTTCTATGGTAGCACTAGGGTTAATATCAGTGGGAACAACCTCTTTTAGTTGAACCGGGCACAAAGTATACTTTGTGCCTTCTACTATCTTTGCAACAAAATCATAGTCTTGTGACTCACTAGTAGCACAGTGTATAGTTTTATTAAGCTTGACATTCATTCCATAACAAAAAATAGCAGCCTCTCTTAACTCTCTCCATTGCTTTAGTTTATTAGTACGAAGGGTTTTTATGTTCACAGGAGTGTTTGATATTGCGAGATAAGATTCAAACTCACGAAGGCGTATTAGAAACCCTTTAGGGTCTTTGTAGATGAGCTTTTTTGCCTGATTAATCCAAGTAGAAGACATCGGTTATGGCTTTATAAAAGCTTCCGGATCTATATTATATACCTTATTATTTCTTAAATTATTAAGGTTAATAGAGTTAAAGTCCTCTTTCTCTATAGGGTGAACCCAGTTAATGACTCCCTCACTGCCATCAAGAGGTGTATATAGAAATACAACATCAAACTTTATTGTTGCTTTATAGCAGAAGTAGCTAATCAGGTATATAGTGCTATCACTAAGATGAAATTTATAATCTGTAATATATAGGAGAAGAAATAGCTCTTCAGTTAAATTATTAGGGTATTTATCTGACTTGGATTTTATTTTGCTAAAAACAAACTCTGCTATATCACCAGCTTTGTAAGTATTGGGTGCATTTTTGTAGTTTGTTTTGTAGTATTCTAATGGAGCAACCTCCATCATTTCTAAGTAGGCATCACCCCTTGGAGTTTGAACTGTAAAATCAAAGTCATCCTGTTGGTTTTGGTTAGGGTTTGAAATAAAAAAGTAATTTTTAAATATATCTCTCCCAGTTTTGATGAAACTATGAACAATATGTAACTCTATCTCCTCTTTGTTATCTGAGTAATTAATTTTATTAAATTCTTGCTTAGTAGTCCCATCAGAAAATGACAGTCTAGTAAATCCAGCTTTTCCTGTAGGTTTTTTCATAGCACTGCCTTCCTAGAGCGATTAACTATGAGTTAATATTTTCTTTAGAGTTGTATATATTATAGCCGTCTTGTGGTGTTTTTTTAAATCTACCCTCGAAACTCAAAGCTGATTATTGCTCTATCCCAAAAGCAAATGCAGCCAATAGTGCCTGTTAGTGGCAGTTGTCAGGGAGTAGATGACAGTTTGGTTATATCAATCAATCTGAGTAGGTAGCTAAGCTGGGTGGTATGGGGAGAGCTGGGTAGATGCCAGTTCTTAGCCGATTATATTTATGACTTACTAAGAGCCTCATTAATAATATCCAGCACTCCATCTAAAGGCATTGCGTAATACGGCCCTTCGAATTTACTGCTTTTGAAGTGTCTTAGATAACCATTATCAGATTGAAGATAATCAATACCTATTACTTCCTGGCCACCACTGGTTATGAGTACCTTTAATCTTTGCAAATCAACGTGGCTGTAATGATAAGTCATTACGAAGCCTTGTTCTGTGGGAATACCAATACTCACAATTTCTCCGAAAAATATAACTATTAATGAACGTCGCTCTGGTATGTATATACACAGTATTTTGACTGAATCTGCCCTGTAGGTCTAACCCTTTTGTTATGTACAAAGTTCAACCATAAGTCTCTTGAATCTACTCAGCACTTTATCCCCAACCCACCTCACTTGTAGCCTTTGCAAAAACAGCCGATAACTTCAGGAATCGGAGGATTTCATACAAAACCCGTAGTATGCTATCAAAATCCGTAATACGTATTCCTTAAGTTGATACTGACTAATTTAGAATATTCTAAATAAAAATAGCTCACACGCCCCGAAATTCACCAAAACAACCAAATACCCTCTTATTAACCTGGCAAAGCTAAAAGACAGGCGTCGTTTACTTAGGTGATAGTGACTTGATGCGGTATCATGGCACTGTCGTATGACTGAAACGAAAGGAGTATTTCACCATGTCACAGAGTTTACCTACGCCAGCCCAGCTGGATAATGTCATGGGGAAAGCAAATGGTGCACGTCAGGCACTGGTTGAGCTGATTGATGTGCTTGAATCATTGGAACTGGTGGCGACAGCAGACGGCTATAAAAGACAGCTGATGGACCTGGATAAACAGCAAATCAAACTGGCGGGGCTAGTGGCTCGTTGTCGAGAAGCGGGACAGATTACCGTAGATGATTATAAATAACTCACGCTCTAGCGGAGATACATAAGCCTGCGTAGAACTGACTTTTGACAAAAAGCGGGTTGGCCATCCTGCTTGTTCCTCCCTGAAGCTCCGTGTTGATCGAAAGGCGTCATTATAACCCTTTACCCAATGCCCGTAGCGTAAAGAGTCTGCCAAGCAAATGCCGTATAAAACATCATCACTTTAGCCGTGAAAAAAATCACCGGTTGTATAACAACACGATCACATTATAATCGACGGCATTGTATTGGTATGAAGTAAGGAATGTGTACCGGATGGGTTTAATACGAAGTTTTTCTTTTTTAAGTATTTTTCTGCTTTGTTCATCGTTTGCTAGTGGTAATGATCAGTATTATTGGCGAATAGGGCTAACAGGTATTTATTCGTCATATCCAGAAAAAATTTGCTCTCAGCATGCGAAACAATGGGTTTCAAATTTGCCTGTTGGGCACTCAGGTGAGATTACGCGCTCATATTACACATCAGATCGTAACTATAAAGTTATGTGTAATCATAGTAGTTTTAATGGTACATATGAAACACTTTGTGCGAGCTGTAACCGTAGAAAATGTCCTTCAAACTTCGTATTTGACTACGGATTAAAAAGATGCGAAGTAAAACAACCTAAAAAAAATACAGGTAGTGGTGATTGTTCTCAACCTGAAACGACGAAGTCAACCGGTAACCCAATTCGAGTTTCTACAGGCAATAAATACCAGGTTGAAACGGATATTACGGGCGTTATACCGTTTACTCGCTATTACAACAGTGAATTAAAAGGCTGGTCCCACCAATACCAGTATCAAATTCAGCAGCCCCAGAATAACCCTTCTCTTATTTATTTAATCCGGCCTGACGGTAAAGTCTTGTCTGCCAAATTGGACAATGAGGAGTGGAAAACCGATAGCGATGTGTTTTTAGCGGTTACTCGCACCGATCAAACCCCTGCAGGCTGGTTAATTAAAAAGGGCAAACAACAAGAGTTTTATGATAGTCAAGGCCGGTTAATTAGCTTGGAAAAGGCCAATGGTGAAGTATTAACCAGTGAGTGGGTGGATAAACAGCAGGTCATTAAAGACACTAAAGGTAATCAACTCACCATTACTTATGATGATGCTCACTTTCTTTCCTCAGTTAAATTGAATAACCGTGATGCCATCACTTATACCTACGATAAATTATTTTTGCTCACGCAAGTAACTTATAAAACAGGCAAAACTCGCCAGTACCATTACGAAAACGAAGCCTTCCCCTACCACTTAACTGGTATCATCGACGAAAACGGCGTCCGTTTTGCCACTTGGACCTATGACGACCAAGGCCGCGCAACTAGTTCAGAACACGCTGGCGGTAAGGAAAAAGTCACTCTGGCATTCCATGATAACAATTCCACCACGGTAACCAACCCATTAGGTAAGAAAACCACTTACCATTTTCAGTCGTTTAATGGGGTTAATAAGGTGGTAAAGGTGGAAGGTCACCAATCCGCTAATTGTGCCGCTGCCAATAAGGAATACACCTACTACCCTACTGGTTTGCTGAAAACCAAAACGGACTGGAAAGGCAACACCACCGAGTACAAGTACAATGACCAGGGCTTACAGATTGAGAAGACAGAAGCCGTCGGTACCCCACAAGCGCGCACCATTACTACTGAATGGGATGTAGAGAAACGCTTACCCTTGAAGTCCTCTGATGGAAAGCTGGAAACCCTTTATCAGTACGATGAGCAAGGGAAATTAGCTAATAAAAAGCAGGTGAGCCAACAACCCGCAAAATAACCCCAGTAACTGGCACTGCTTTTTCTGGTTGTGTTGCAAATATTTAATTAATTCAAAAACTATTTTCCCTTGGGCGCACTTAGCCTACTAGTGCGCCCAAGGGAAAATAGTTTTTGAATTAATTAAATATTTGCAACACAACCTCATGATTGGCGATACGTACGTGAAGTGATGTATACGAAAGCCATCTAAGATCAATAATTGTAGTGCTTCCCAATGTTTAAACAGTTCTGTGCATTAGCAGGATAAGTGTGTCCAGGGATTAGGCTTCTTGGAAACTGAAAAATTTATGCGACAGAACCAGAAAAACTCCTTATTCGTTAACAAAATTATAAGCTGCCCAAGGGCCGCTCAGGGATAGTTGTGGTAGTTGGAGTGAGCGAATGCTTGTCCCAAAGTGATCGAGTTGAGCATTTCTTACCAAAAAGTAAACATATAATAAAGATGTTGAAGAGACATAATGGGCTTTTCTTTTAACGTAGCATCCGGTCACAGATTCAGTAATAACTTGTAACGCAACCTGCCAACTATTGGCTTGCTGTTGTTTTGCTTTGAGATACTCTCGCCCGCTCACTGGCTCTGATACTTGCGTGACGCTGGGGTTTATCGGCACGCGAATAGACATTTCCACACAGCCACTGATTTCTTGTAATTGTTGAGCAAAGTGGTTTTGATTGCGCTCCAGGGTTTGCTTCAGTTGGTGTGCATTATCGAATATAGCTCCGTAACGCATAGGAATAATATCGGCGACGGCTCTTGCTGCTTCTATGAGATCGCTATATGCCATTAGATGGTCTCTACTGGCCGCTTCGACATCGACAACTGTGCAGGAGGTTGCTAGCCCGTTTAAAGGCGGATGACTATAACACGATAGCCCCAGCTCTCTCAGTTGCTCATGCTGGGTGGTCGTGAGTTCTATTCTACTAATAGCGTGTAATAACAGCGCCATTAGTTTTTAATGGGTAGGTTTTGGCTGAAACTGTAAAGTGCCCAAGGGCCAGTGCATTTAAAGTACAGGCCGCGGGGTGTTTCCAGTAGATTGATATCATGCAGGGTCTGCTTAAATGTACTAATGTGATCATCGGGTAGTAAAAAAGCCCAGTTGCCAAAGCATTCTTCCTCTGTATCGGATTGTGCCGTTGCAGGTAAGGGACGTTTGATGATATCTGAGGCTAGTTGGCTCAGGTTTGTTACTACATATTCGGCGCGTGTCTGCAACCATTGGGTCAGTTGTCTTTCTATTTTTAGAGTCCGTTGCCTTTCCTTTACATAGTGTTGTCCCGGTGATCCCGCTGGTTTTTGGGGTAGTTCTGACTCTTGAGCCATTAAATAATCTCGCGCTTGCTTGCGCTTAACGTAACCTTTAATAGCCCACTCTTTATGCCCCTTGGAGGACTTTAAAAAGGCTTCAATAACTTTATGGTTGGTAGACATGAAATTAAGTAGCCTATCTTTACTGGAGTAGAGCGTGGCAAAACCTGTGGGAAAGAATGGGCTAGTGGCTACCACGGCTTGCGTTATTGCATCGTGTTGGTCGATCTGTATTAGCAGTTGGCGATTGAACTGCTCTGGATCAGTTGCAGGTTCAGGGTTACTAAATTCACTACGGAAGCATTGGCGATAAATGGCAACCAGGTTGGCATATTTTAGTAACTTAATATTGGTGCCAAGTTTCTCAAGTGCCGGGTGGTGTGCCCAAGGTGCCAACCCATAAAGATATAGAGCGTCTGCCATCAGGAATAATGTATTTCTATGTGACCTGCATCGTTGTCCAGGTTTATATTGTCGATATGGGCCCCAGGTGTCAGTTCGATATCCTTATAAGCGATGTATTGACCCTTCACGACTTTAATGCGTAGAACATTATCCTGGATTTTGACATCGACTTTGGCTTTGGCAAGATTGGTTGTCGATATCGTTAACTTTAACCCTGTATCAGTTTCTTCTAGTTGCGTGGTAAGTTGCTGCAGTGTTTCATCACCCGCAGACGATTGGTTTTCCGCTCCATGAACGGCTTGTTTTAGCTTTGTTCCTTTTTCGGCCAGGTTTCCTAATGAGTCCAGGACGCTTGATACGCCACTTAAAATGCCATCGGCTTTTTCTCTATTCATGACCATCTCCACTAACCGTTACTCATTTTCACCTTATATGGGGCATATAGAGGCTGTCAAGCCGATTTAGGGTATAGGAAAAATAAAAGGTATTTTTTAAGTATACCCTAAGTAGGGTTGGCAACCACCAACGAGTTTATGAACTGATTTTTTAAGTCATCGCGGCTCTGTCGCAAACTTTTACCCCACGTGATAGCCTTTCCCTTTTCTGCTAGCCCTATGGTTGTTTTGTAGTCACTATGAGTTCTGATGAACGCTTCAAAGGTTGTCACTTCCCTAAATGTGTCGTACTACAAGTTGTCTACTATTACCTTCGATTTGCCTTGAGCTACCGCGATATAGAAGAACTCATGCAAGATCGCAATGTGCCTGTCGATCATTCCAGTATTCAACGCTGGGTGGTGACCTACTCATCTAAGTTAGAAAAACAGTTTCGAAAAAAGAAACCTCAATAACATCGTTGAGCAGGATCACCGATTGATAAAGCGCATTACTCGGCCAATGTTGGGCTTTAAATCATTCAATAGTGCCAGGTCTACACTGATTGGCATTGAGTTGGTGCATTGGCTTAAGAAAACTCTGTCTGCCGACCCAGCAACAAAACATAAAACAATATTTGAACAATTCTGTGCATTAGCAGGCTAAGTGTGTCAAAAATAAGTTTGTTTTTAACCTAAATAATTTTTGCGACAGAGCCCCTACAATCACTTCGCTAGGCTGGACAGCATATTACCAAAAAAACTAATAACGACACTGACGGTCTGACTAGCAAATTCGACTATGGGTGCAAAATCAAAAAGTAGTACTATTGTCAGAACCAGAGCGATAATCATTAAAGGAATCAGCAAGACACGCCAGATAAAATTGTGTATCACTGTCAGCACTTGAATGACAATTTGATAGAACAGCGTGATCAGTTTATTAATAATGCTGAAACGCATTGGACGGTAAGCGGATGACAATAAATTGCCAACAAAACCCATAAGCAGACCGCCATCTTGTAACTTTGCAAACACCTCGGTAGCCACATTATCCAAACCATGGCCAAACCACCTCGTTTCCAGGCTCCCCCCTTTGAGTTTAAAATCGCCAATATTAAAACCATCAAGCTCTGGTTTAATCATGCGCACTGTTAACTTCTTATTTCCACCTAAACCGGTAAACAAACGCTTTGAGTAGGTGGAATTTTTAATATCTCGAAAACCGCGAAGATTCGCTGAGCTTGAGCGGTGAGTAGCATTCTTGACGGGAATCATAACTCAATATCTCATTATAAACCGTCGACCTCCGATCGGCTTGGATTTGATCGCAGAATCTTTAGTTGCTGGCGAAAGAGACGGGCTGCTGTGATTAGTCACAGGATAATCTTCAGGCAACAAACCCAAATCCAAAGATGCTAATAGGCTAGCAATCGCTTCATCAATTTCTTTAAGTCGGCTATCGAGCTTTTCGATACGTTTAAGCGCTTTTGTGCGTTCTTGCCGGGAAATTTTTTTTTGCATCTCTAAACTGGATAACTTGATAAAAACAGACTGGGGATCTGCCTTTCGTTTGTTTGTTAGGTACGAAGGAATAGATGACATGGGTAATTCTCAGTTAGTTATCCACCACTTTTGCAGACAGCATTTAATACTTCATCGATTAATTCACGCTCTTTATCTATCTGGGTTGTACCATTATGATGAACTTTAGCCACATCAACAGATAACAAGTCATAACATACCTGCCGAAAAAAATTATTTTTAATATTCAGCTTAGTATTACTCTGGGCCATCACCTTGGCAATAGCAATGCCAGACCGAATAGTTGGGCGATATTTATCAATACTATATTCTCTAAGCCTAGTCATAATTTCAACAATACGCTCAGCACGAGCCAGGCTAATGCCTGATTTAGCCTGAAGGATATTTAGTTCAGTGACACAATCAAAATGTCCCATTTTAATAGTAATCAAACGATCCATCAAAGCATCCTGCGCTTTGTATGTACCCGCGTACTCTTCTGGATTTGAAGTAAATATAGCGCGAAACTCTGGATGGACCTGCACATAACCGCCCCCTGATAAATGGCGCTGTGGTAAATCCAAAATTCGTTCACTGAGTACGCTGATAAAGATGTTATTGACTTCTGGGCGTGAACGATTAAATTCATCATAAATTAACACTTCACCATTTATGCAACTAGTTGTCAGACGGTTATCAACCCATACTTTGCTTAACTCTTCTTCTGAACGCACCACTGAACGAATATAGTTATCAACGACTGTGCGCCGACGGTAACCATTAGCATTACCTGCCCAGTCAGAGGCCTTGGCCTCCTCATTACCATGCATTAAGTTAACAGGCCTATCAAGCTTGGAGGCGATATGAAAAGCCAGAGTGGTTTTTCCCGTACCTGCGGGACCCGCCAAATGAATCGGGTAGCCTGCGGAAAGATAAGCAAGAGCACGAGTCGTCAACTCGTGGATATAAGGTGTGCATACAAAAGATTCACTGGCTTCAGGATTCACATGAGCACTACTTTGTTTGTCCTGCCCAGCAGCAGGGATTTTATCTTGGCACTCTAATGCCTCTAAGCTGGCCATAAGCACCCCTAGCATTAAATAACAGCTTAAGTATTTTATTAAGGTAAGAACTGTACAAAAAAGAAAAACCGTGGCGCATTCATTACATTCTATAACCGAACCAAATGGAACGTGCGTGTACCCGCTTCGTAATATTATCTAAACGCTCGCTGAGTATATCTTTACGTATACCCTGAATTTCTAGCTGACGTTCAAAATTCCCTTTTACGTAGACCGTGTCCCGCTCACGTAAACGTGCTTGTTGAGCCAGGTAACTAGAACATTTTAGATTGCTCACAAAATTGCGAATACTCGCTATAAAACTTTGTCCATGCTCATGCACCTGGTGCGTTACACGCACCCGATCTGCTCTAATATCGCACCTCTGCTGACACATCTCTCGCTGCAAACCACGTCTGAACTCGTGTAAATCATTGACACACTGCTCACGCGCTTGCCGCATCTTGTCGGCTTCAGCTCTCAGGTTCTGTATCTGCTGAACAAAATCGTTCACTTTCGACCAACCATCAGGTTATACAGGTTAACATTTGAGGTCAGTTGGCAACTGCCATTTTACATTTCGGCCAATTGTCCGGGAGGTGCAGCAATCGGAGCGGTTAAACCAATAGCTTCAGCATATTTTAAGTAAGTTTCCACCGAAGCAACCACGATACGCGCTTCAATGGCAACCAACTCGATACCTACCAACGATACTTTTGCCCAGGCATCAATCACTATACCCTTATTTAATATACGATCAATAACCTCAGCCAAGCTGGAAGAATCGGTTGACTTTGCTACAGTAGCCATAATTTCTCCAAATCATTAATTTAGGTGATTATTAACTTCTACTTTTTAATTTAAAAAAGCTTTTCACGCCAAGCGAATGCTACTGAATAAAGTTATAAAAATATAGGGTTATTTGCGCCATCGGACTAAAAAGGGCATGGTTCAAAAATAGGTGTTTTAAGTAAACACGAGGCGAGTGCATATCTACCACAGCAGTAGTATAAATTTGATACCACAGCAGTAGTATAAATTTGATACCACAGCAGAAAGGCTATCACGTGGGGTAAAAGTTTGCGACAGAGCCATTGTAGGTCGTTATAATTGTGCGCATGAAACTTTTACTTGCGGTAACGTTAATTTTATCCTTGCCGATCCTTGAATTATATTTGTTGATGCATAGCAGCGCTTACTTCGGTGTTAATCAAACACTGTTGTTTATTGTTGTTAGTGCACTATGTGGTATTTTTGTATTGCGTTTTCAAGGTGCATCTAATATAAAAAAAATGCGTTTGACTCTCTCTCAAGGAGGGTTGCCGACAGGCGCTTTATTTGAATCGGTATTTATTCTCGTAGGAGGAATTGCTCTCCTGTTGCCTGGATTTATCAGTGATGCGGTGGGTGTAATGCTTCTTATCCCTTTAGTACGGCGCTATATGCTCCTTATGTTTTTCAGACGGTTAATATGACCAAAAAGTTCGGTTTATACCTTTATGCTATAACGTCAGGCTCTACTGATCTTGGTGATTTGTGTGGAATTGATAATGCCAGTGTCTATCTTGTGAGTTATGGTGATATTGCTGCTGTTGTCAGTGATATGACTGGTGAGAAAGTGAGACCACAAAGGAAGAACTTGGCCAGTCATCAACATGTACTTAAATTTTTGATGTCGTTAGGCACCCCTCTACCTATTAAATTTGGTGTTATCGCTAAAACTCAATCAGCTGTAGACAATTTATTAGAGTATTATCAAGATTCTTTCACAAGTCAGTTGGAATCGTTAAAAAATACGGCGGAAATGGGACTGCGGCTTAGTTGGAGTGTGCCTAATGTTTTTGAATACTTGGTTAATACTAACCATGAACTTAAAACCATGCGCGATCAAATATTAAGTAGTGCTAACTCGGCCAGTCGTGATGATATGATTGAGGTAGGTTATCGTTTCAGTCAGTTGCTAGAGAGTGAGCGCCAGCGTCACACTAAAACTGCGCAGGCAGCTCTGTTGGATTGTTGTCTTGATATTAAGGCCAACAGTTTGAGCAAGGAAAGTGAAGTGATGAATTTGGCTTGCCTGGTCTCAAAAGATAAGTTAGCGCTAATTAAAAAAACTGTCTACGATATGGCTAATTTATTTAATGATGATTTTTTATTAGATTATAATGGCCCATGGGCACCTCATAATTTTGTTGATATTCGTGTGGAATATCTTGATCCTCAAGAGTAAAGACTTATGTTTTTAATTGATAATATAGTGACTGCGCCTTTGAGGGGTGTTGTATGGTTGGCAGAAAAAATACATACAGCGGCATTGGATGAGCAGCAGCAAGAGGTAGAAACGATTACCCATCAGTTAACCGAGCTATATCATTTATTGGATGCGGGACAAATTAGCGAAGCGGAGTTCGATGAGCAAGAGAAACAATTGTTAGATCAGTTGGAACACTATGAGCGCAGCGAAAAATAAGCATCGCTAACAAATACTGATGATTTAAGAGAAATTGTATATGTCTGATAGATTGGTTGAGATTGCTGATAATATCACTTTGTGCGAGGCTTTGGATCGGGTGCTCCACAAGGGGGCTGTCGTTGTTGGGGATGTTGCGATTTCAGTGGCTAATATTGACTTAATTTATATTAGTTTGCAGCTTATGGTTAGCTCAGCGGGTAATTTACAGAATGACCGTGCTGCTATAGAGGATTAACGGACGATGACCGTTGATGAAGACTTGCTTCGTGATAGCGTACAACAGTTTGAGCACTTGTTTGCCAATAATTTACCACGTCAGATTAATATTGATGGTGATCAAGTTGGAAAAGGGCTTTCTCAATTAGTACTTACACTGATCAAATTACTGCATGAATTGCTTGAGCGCCAAGCGATTCGTCGTATGGAGACCGGTCAACTAAGTGATGATGATATTGAGCGCTTGGGGACTACATTAATGCAGCAAGCACAGGAAATTGAACGTTTGCGGGATATTTTCGGTCTCCGTGAAGAAGATTTAACGCTGGATTTAGGTCCCCTCGGGAAACTTGTTTAGGTATGTTATACGATGGTAAATAATCAGAGCTCTATTCAACAATCAACTAACAGTACAAATATTGCTGATTTGCTTGAGCGTATTTTGGATAAGGGTATTGTTATCAAGGGTGATATTAAAGTTAAGTTGGTTGAAGTGGAATTATTGACAATACAAATTCAACTGGTGATTTGCTCAGTCGATAAGGCAAAAGAGATAGGCATTGATTGGTGGAATGGTGACGGTCGTTTACTAAATCGCGAAGATATTTCAGCCGGAGATGCAGCTTTACTTGCTAGTATTAAAAAGTTGAATCATCGTATAGAGGCTTTGGAAAAACAGCTTGATTAACAGGAATTTGAAAGCGTTTTTATACTACACTTGATGTATTGGCGTTGTTGAATAAATCGAAAAATCAGGTGTGCTGAGGCATTCAGTCCACTATTTATCCAATTTTCACAGAAATAGGCATGCCAAGACGAGTCATTCGGTTGTGTTGCAAATAGGCACAGCCCTTGTCATCTGTTAGTCTAATTCTCTTTGATTGATGCAAAGCGAGTAGTTAATGATCAGCTTTAAAGGCCGCCATTTCCATCAAACCTTGATTTTGCAAGCGGTTCGCTGGTATGTCGCGTATCCGTTGAGCTACCGGCAGATCGAAGAAATCATACCAATCCTGTTTATTAGCTTGTTAAAACAGCCCAACATCTGGAGCACAAGCTTTTAATGTTATTTTTCTTATTCACAAATACATTCCATGCCTCACAACAAGACTCAACAATATCATTGAAATTTTTAAAACAACGGTTTGCCAGTGAATCCTCTCTCAGTTTTTCCCATATCCGCTCTACCGGGTTAAGCTCTGGGGAAACGGGTGGTAAATTTAATAGCGTGATATTCGCAGGTATTTCTAGGCGATGAGTCGTATGCCATGCCGCTTGATCAACGATAACCAGTCCGTGTCTTCCCTTAGAAATGGCTTTTGAAATTTCTGTTAAGTGCAACCTCATTGCTTCTGTGTTAGCAATAGGTAATACAAGAGCCACTCCTCTATCTTTAGCAGGACACACAGCGCCAAAGAGATAAGCTGACTCAAACTGTTGTTGCTTTACCACTCGTGGACGCGTACCTTTCTCTGCCCAAATACGCGTACAGGTATTTTGCTGACCCACTCTGGCTTCATCTTGAAACCAAATATCAACTTTATCTGGAGAAACGCATGAGGGAAGTACTTTTAAGGCCTCTTTTTCAAAGTTTTTTTAAATGCTTGCTGTTTATCTGGGCTATGATTAGGATGTTTAGATCTTGATGTAATCCAAGAAAGTCCTGCTTTATGCAATACTTCATAAATACTACTTAAGCTGTAGTCTATATTAAATTGTTCCAGCAGCAACTGTTGTATGTCTTTACCCTGAACTCTACCGCCTTGACGATGGTTTTGTAAGGTAATAACCGCTGCTTTAAATTCATTATATTGTGAAGGACAAAGAAATGGTTTTTTTCCTCTACCAGGTTGTTCATAAAGTCCTTCAAGGCCATCTCGTCTAAAACGGTTGAGCCAGTCCTGAATGGTATTATTTGATTTCCTTAATGCTCGTGCTATTTCAGTTTGAGACCAACCTGCTTGTAAATGAGCCATCGCTAATAAGCGAAGCCGTGTTCTTGGATGTGGCTCTCTGTTCAGTAAGGCATCAAAGTCGTAGTCATACAATTCATCTGGAATAGAAGCAATCCTTGCCATTATTAAATTCCTAGTCAAATTAAGTGAAATACTGTGACCAGGTATTTTACAGATTATTTACCACGATTGGTATCATGCAAGAGCGTGGCTATGATGTGGATCATACGACCGTTCAGCGTTGGGTCGTTCATTATTGTCCACAGCTAGAGAAGGCTTTCCAAAAAAAGAAGCGACGCCCCAAGGGGCGTTGGCGATTGGATGAAACCTACATCAAAATCAAAGGCCAATGGAAATACCTATACCGTGCGGTTGATAAAGCAGGTGATACCATTGATTTTTTATTAACCGCCAAGCGTGATACAAAAGCCGCCTTACGCTTTTTAACCAAAGCCATTCGGCGCAATACCCAACCCAGTTTAATTAATATGGATAAGAGTGGTGCTAATAAAGCAGCAGTAAGGGCTTATAATCAAGCGTCCGATCATAGCATTGAAATACGCCAGGTTAAATATCTCAATAATATGGCTGAGCAAGACCATCGTGGTGTTAAGCGCATTACCCGACCGATGATGGGGTTTTACAATTTTCATTCAGCGCAGAAAACCTTAGCCGGTATTGAATTGATGCATATGATTAAAAAAGGGCAAATGAAAAAACACTATCGTGGCAATTTATCACCGGCTGAACAATTTTATGCACTAGTAGGCTAAGTGCGCCCAAGGGAAAATAGTTTTTGAATTAATTAAATATTTGCAACACAACCCTTTTTTCCGTGATACTAACACGAAAAAATAGTTTTATCGTGTTAGTATCACGGAAAGATTGGCGCCTATCAATTGCTCTACCGTCGATATCGCTATGCTCTTGCCAGCCATGAGTAAACTAATGTCATAGCAAGTAAGCCCCATAGACTTTGTGCCGGTAGTGCACAAGTAACAAAGGTTTTTTTCATTTATTTTGATTGTTTCAGATATTTCAATTAGAATCAAACTATTACAGGAGGCTTTAATAATGAGCATGAAACCCGTTTCAACCACCAGGAGTGCTAAGCAAAAGCAGCTATTGAACTCTTTGGTTAAAGTAAAGTACCCCAGTACTAGTCGCTCTAAGCCGGTTATCCGGTTTGAGCTTGGTGGGGAGCTGTTTGAGTTTGTTGACTCTGAGATCAGTCAGTCACTCGTCACGGTTATACAAGAAGCAGCCCAGGTACTCGCTAAAAACCCGAAAGCAGAGCTTCATGTTCTAGCGAGCCAGTCAGACACCCCTCTGACAGCACAAGAGGCAGCTAACGTTATTGGGATGTCTAGACCAATGGTCGTGAAGGCTATAAAAGCAGGTGACTTACCTTACTTTATGGTAGGTAAACACTATCGTATCCAAGAAAGTGATGCGCTGGCATTTAAGGCTCATATGCGCCAGCAAACAAAGCAAGCTTTAGAAGAAATGGCTGATTTGGACAACGAACTAGGCATAGAATGACAGTTATTGCAGTATTGGATGCGAATGTGCTGTATCCACTAAAGTTACGTGGCATGTTGTTGTGGGTGGCGTATCAAAATTGTTTTACTCCAATTTGGAGCACAATCATTCTCGATGAATGGACACGTAACCTTAAAAAAAATAACCCTGACATTGACGTTAATAAGCTGGAAAAATCATGCAGACAAGTAAACCAAGGTTTTCCTTATGCTTGTGTAGATGAAGAAGAAATAGAGCAATTTTTATCTCAAGTCCCCCAGTTACCTGATAAAGATGATAGACATGTAGTTGCTGCAGCTTTAGCCAGTGAAGCCCTTTATTTAGTGACGCACAATTTAAAAGATTTTCCTAACTCGGTACTTAAACCACTTGGATTAAAGGCTTTATCTCCAGATAATTTTTTCCAACTACTCATCGAAAAGTATCCAGAGGAAGTTTATAGCGGTGTTGAAGAAGCTAGAAAAAGATGGAAAAAACCACCTTTTAATCAAGAAGCACTTATTGCTTGGATGCAAAAAAATAAGCTAAAACAGTTAGCCAGTTTTATTACCCAGCACAGTAAACTGACCCTATAGATGACAGGATAACAACCAAATATGCCTAAAAAGTTCACCATCACTGCTGAAAATTATAAAGCTGTCTATGATTATATGAGAAAAAATATTCTTGGTAATGACTCATGGTGGATTGAGCCTAGAGATGATGCCCTTTACACACACAATGCCAATATTGCTTTACAAGATGTGCCTTATTGGTTTAGCAATGAAAGCGAAAAATATTACCAAGATGCCATAAATAAAATACAACACTGGTATGAAGCCTATTTATCTAAAAAAGAAAAAGCAAAATTACAAACAGCTCTTCGAAGTGCCAAGTCCCAGGCAAAATTACAAGCTGACCGCAATGAAGTCAAATTAACAATGGAAGCCATACGGATTTTAAAAGCCTTAAAGGCCTTTGAGAATAAAGATTTGCCTAAAAAAGAGCAGCTCACTTATTCAGATATTATTGAAAAGTACTTAAGTCCAATAGCAACTCAACTTAAGGAATAAAGCTATCCTGATCAAAACAAGATAATTTTTAGTTGGTGTACTACTACTGACTTCTCTGCTCTCTACCAGGCAAAAAGGAAATTAGCTTTGCAATACTTGTAGCGGTAGCCCCAATATAGCGTCACCAGTACCGGCCAAGTACCAAATAATTCCAATTAAGCAGCCTATGGTTCCTAAATACCATGTTAGGGAAAATAACTGCCCATAGCCATCCAGAGGATATAACCGGCTTTCATGCCGTAACCGCCACTCAGCTATTATTTCTATACTACCGACTAATAATAAAAACCCTAATAATGCCAGTCCTAATTGATAACTTAAAAAGACGCCTAATCCAGCACCTAACGCACATGCCACTATCCCGATTTTACTGTCCATCGAAAAGCTGATACTTTTGAGGATATGGCCACCATCCAGGGGCAAAATCGGTAATAAATTAAAAAGGTTCAATAAGGCATTAAACGCTGCTAAACCTGCAAAAAATACTTCACCTGTCAGCTCATACACAATTAAACTGACAATAGATAAAAACAAGCCAAAACTCGGCCCCATAATGGATATTACAACATCCTGCCAACGGGTATTGATTTTGTCATCGCCTAACGCCAAGCCACCAATAAACGGGATTAAATAAATACCTTTGGTTTTCATGCCAAAGTATTTCATTGCTCGGATGTGCCCATATTCGTGAAATACTAAGCAAGCCATGAGTGCAAGCGCAAATTGAAGCGAAAAAAACCACGAGTAAGCCGCAACACTAGCCCCAGCTAATACGACTTTAATAACTTTGGCACTTTTAAATAACTTAAAACCCAGTGATGCTAACCCTACCAGGTTAACTTCTTTCTTGATTGGCATCACCTCATGTGGAGCAGAATGCTCTAAATCCTCTAAAGAGCGTTTCCCCTCATCAGCTATTTGGTCATTAATAAGCACTCGATAATTGAGTTCAAAAGGGTGCCAGTTAATATTTGCTAAAACACAACACTTTATGGCCCCATCCTCGCCATGTAACTCAAATAGATGTTCTGCCTCTCCATCTGGATCCGCTGAAGCTGGCAGCTCTGAAACGATTTGGTGATCCCAATATAACCGTTGCCAACCTGACATGGTGCCCTCAAGCCTTAAAGGGCGACCGAGCAAATTCAAGTTCAATATTTCCACAGCTAGCTCTCGTGTTCTAAAAGAGGGAATTATGAACTTTCAGTGAGATGCTGCAACTGATTTGCAAAATAAAAAGGCCCCATTTAGGAGCCTTCTGTTGTCTAACTGTCTGTTTATGTTAAGGCAAAGTCTTTCAGTCGTTTTAGTGGTTGAACTTTCACCTGCACTGACGCGGGCTTGGCCTTGAACATCATTTCTTCACCCGTAAATGGATTGACCCCTTTCCGAGCTTTGGTAGCAGGCTTCTTCTTAGTCACTACCTTCAATAATCCAGGTAATACAAATTCACCACAGCCCCGCTTCTTAATGTGTCGTTCCATTAAATCAGTCAGCTCATCAAGAACTGCCGTTACTTCCTTTTTTGTCAGTCCTGTATTTTCTGCTAACTCAGATAGTATTTGTGTTTTAGTGTACCGCTCTTTTATCGCCGGCATTTTTTTTATTGTCATGTACGCATCCAGTTTTGGTTATTGTATGGCCAATAACTATTGATAGCAGATACCTAGAAGCTGGTAAACACGTTTTATAGTTAATTGGTAAAGATTTATCTATAAATACCACATGTTGTGGCTATCTATAACTTGAGCCACTGCTATTTTGAATATCTAATGATTCAACAGCAAAACACCGCTACAATCACCCTATCCCCCTTTACCAGCGAGATTCTATACATGCTGACAGAGCGTATCGATCAATGGATAGAACAATGGAAATTAGAAGGTTATCAGGAAGCCTATAACCAAGGATATTTGAAAGGCTACCAAGAAGGCTATCGTATAGGCCAAGCTAATGCCCTTTATTTAGTGCTACAAGGGAAATTTGGTGACCTACCCGCTTGGGTGAGTGAAAAAATAAACAATGCAGACTCTATCACCTTAAAGCATTGGTTAATCAATTGCTGTAGGGCAGATCAGCTAGAAGCGATTTTCACATAGTGTTTTCAATAGTTAGAGATAATAGCAACGCTTTATAACTAACTCATTGTATGCTGCATGGATAATGAACTTCACTCTTTTTTATTAATATCCTTATCCGCTAAAATAGGCTGCATCAGTGTAGTAATAAAATAAGAGACCCTGTTATTAACCACTCCCAGCCTATTCATCAACACCAACCATTAGTTCATTTGTCAGGCCCCGTCGAGCGGGTCACCTTTCACAGTGAAGCATCTGGTTTCTTTGTTATTCGGGTTAAAGTCAAAGGCCAGCGAGACCTGGTAACCGTCACTGGTAATACCCCTTCAATTACTGCAAGTGAATATATTGAAGCCACTGGGATATGGATTAATGACCCCAAGCATGGGGTTCAGTTCCAAGCTAAAACCATCAAAACGATTGTGCCAACAACATTAGAAGGTATCGAAAAGTATTTAGGCTCTGGGATGGTAAAAGGAATTGGGCCTCACTTTGCCAAGCGGTTAGTTAAAGCCTTTGGGGATGCGGTATTTGATGTAATTGAACAAACGCCAGAGCGTTTATTGGAGTTAGAGGGTATTGGCAAAAAACGACAAGTGAAAATCACCTCCGCCTGGGCTGAACAAAAAGTGGTTCGGGATATTATGGTGTTTTTACAATCCCATGGGGTAGGTACGTCAAGAGCTGTACGCATATATAAAACTTACGGTGATCAAGCTGTTCAGAAAGTACAGGAAAATCCGTATCAATTGGCACTGGATATACATGGAATCGGCTTTAAAACAGCCGACCAGATTGCCCAGAATATTGGCATTGCCCCTACTTCTCTTATTCGAGCTCAGGCAGGGTTACGCCATACACTACAGGAGTTTTCTTCTCAGGGCCATTGTGCTCAACCAGTTCAGGATTTACTGAAAGCGGCTGAGTCTCTTCTGGAAATTCCCCAGCCAATTTTGAGCGAAGCATTGGCTAAAGAAATTACCGAAGAGCGTTTAAAGCCTGACAAAATTAATGAACAAGAAGTGGTATTTCTCACCCCTTTATATCGAGCAGAGCTAGGGGTTGCCAATCATGTTCAACGACTGCTACAGGGCCAAACGCCATGGGGTAATATTGATATTGATGCCGCTATTCAATGGGTTGAACAAAAAAACGAGATACAATTATCCGCCTCTCAACGTTTAGCTGTTGATACAGCGGTTAACCACAAGTGTTGTGTGATTACCGGTGGCCCAGGTGTAGGTAAAACCACGACCGTTAACAGCATACTTAAAATTATTAAAGCTAAAAAAGCGTCTGTTTTGTTGTGCGCGCCGACAGGAAGAGCGGCTAAACGCTTAAGTGAGTCAACCGGGCTAGAGGCACTGACCATCCACCGGCTGTTAGAGTTTGATCCCTCAGTTTTTGATTTTAAACGTAACCAAGACAGCCCACTAGAAACAGATTGCTTAGTTATTGATGAAACATCAATGGTCGATGTGGTGCTGATGAATCAGCTATTGCGTGCTGTACCTGATCATGCTGCGGTACTTTTAGTAGGCGATGTTGACCAGCTGCCCTCTGTAGGCCCAGGTTCTGTTTTAGCCGATTTTATTGAATCTGGACAAATCCCCGTCGCTCGATTAACTGAAATATTCAGGCAAGCAGCCACGTCAAAAATTATTACCTCTGCCCATGCGATTAACCGAGGGAAACCACCTTTCCCCTCAAAAAAAGGCGAGGATACCGACTTCTTTTATATCACTGTGGACTCTGCTGAAGCCGCTCAGGCTATGCTCATGAAAGTAGTCACTGAACGATTACCCAAACGGTATGACTTTCACCCCATTGATGATATTCAAGTGTTATGTCCAATGAACCGAGGGGGGCTTGGTGCTCGTAGCTTAAATATCGCCTTACAAAGTCAATTAAATGGTGACCAGCACCCACAAGTGACTCGGTTCGGCTGGACTTATGCGCCCGGAGATAAAGTCATTCAAACCATTAACAACTACGACAAAGAAGCCTTTAACGGGGATATTGGCCGTGTTCAACAGGTAAACCTGGAAGAAAATCAACTCTGGGTGGATTTTGAAGGGCGACAAGTCGAGTACGCATTTAGTGAGCTGGATGAGTTGTCTCTAGCCTATGCAACCACCATTCATAAGTCACAAGGTTCCGAATACTCTTGTGTTGTGATTCCTATGGTGATGCAACATTTTATGCTGCTAGAACGAAACTTGCTGTATACCGGTGTCACCCGTGGCAAACAAATGGTTGTACTGATTGGCGAGGCTAAGGCCGTGGCGATGGCGAGTAAACGTCTGACCTCAGCCAAACGCCTGACTAACCTCGTAAATCAGTTGCAACTTTCTAATAAGGACTAATGCTTAGCAACAGTCCTTACAGCTTCTGTAGCATGGATTTGCCTTTGGCAGTTAGCCATATCAACTTAAAGCGTTTGTCTTCTTTGTCTTGCTTGACCTTGATTAACTTAACATCTCCACTGCCTTCCCTACCCTCTTCCAAGCGGCGAATTGTGGTAGCCACGTTCTTTTCATTAACACCCATCACTTGCGATAATTCTGAAACAGAGCAGCCTTCATTGTCTTTAATGGCCATTAGAGTGGCCAAGGTACGAACTGTTAAGCGAGGGTGTTGTTTTGAAAGTTTGGTAAGTTTATTGGTATTCATCATATTGATACTTCTTATATTTTTATTTCAACTTGAAGTATCAATAAGAATGGCAGGAAGCCTAGAAATTTCAAGGCTATTAGCCTATGCCACTTCGATTACGCTGTGTTGTCTTAGGTGAGGTGATGACAGATCAAGAACTCAATAAAAGAAAAGCCTATTTTGCCAAAGTTCGATTAAAAAATTACCGGGCAAGTATGCGGCTAGAAGGTATCGAGGTGCCGAATATTCCACCTGCACGAAACAAAGCAGAGATACTAGAAAAATACAAGATCACAAATTCTTGATGTTACCCAAAACCCTATATCCGTCACGAGTAAGCAGAGCAGAAGTTATCCGTGCTTATCCACTTCAATTCTGATTTAAAAGAGCATTGGGCAAAGACAATACTAACGATTTTTGGCAAAGTGATTTTGTGGGCTTTTTGCAAAAAAGCGACCTCCTCAACCTTTAAGGAAAAATACATATTTTACATACTATATGTATTTTATGTATAATTGGATATATCAACTATCTAGCATAGGTTTACTGTTATGGACTGGCAACATGATTCAATTTCAGCCACTGAGTTGGCCCGTAATATGGCATCAGTGATAGATAAAGTAAGGGTGTCAGGCCATAGCGTGTACATCACGAAAGGTTCACAAACTATAGCAGAGCTGAGCCCCCCACCTAAACAAGGGTTCCCAATTGAACAGCTTGGTAGCTTACTAGCAAGCTTACCTTCACTTGGTAATGACGCACAGCAAATGGCTGAAGACCTCAAAGCTGCCCGAAGCCGCGCTGACTTACCGGAGAACCCATGGGACTAATCATTGACACCAATGTATTTATTGACGCTGAAAATGGCCGTTTAGATCTCAGCATATTGTCAGGGCTTTCAACTCATGGTGATGCGTTTATTGCGGCAGTTACTGTTTCTGAGCTACTTGTGGGTGTTCACATGGCAAAAACGGCTGATATACGTATCAGGCGTTCTGCTTTTGTAGAAGGCATTATTAAACATATTCCTATTATGGAATTTTCAATGTCAGTCGCCAGAACGTATGGTGAGCTCTATAGCCATTTTTTAAAGCCTCGCAATAAGTCAGCAAAAAATGTTCATGACTTGCAAATTGCTGCTACCGCTATTGCCCATGGCTTTGCAGTACTCACTAGTAATGTTGAAGATTTTGAAAAAGTCCCTGGTTTAAAAGTGGTCAAACCAAGCTCTAAAAATAAATAATTATTCTTATTTTAAAATATGTCCTCGGTGTATTTGGATTTTTTTTATATATTTAAATATATGTTTTGTAATCAATGCAGGTGTCGTTAATTATCTGACAAAACCTTATCTAATACTTCCCAATCCAATGAGGCCGGTTGAACAGGGTCAGTTGCCTTAATATCATCACCATGCAAGTACTGATGTAGAAAATTAACCATACTAAATACTTCAAGCGCCCGAAACCCTCTCACATCACCACTGCCACTATAAAAGTCTTGAACATAGACTAATTTAGCTGCAATCTCATGAAGCCTTTCAGAGCTAAGTAACTCAACCATATGGTCACGTTCATTTCGGTGCAACTTACAGACTATATTTTTTGAAATATCGTGCTTAATATCCATCAAACTATCTTGGCTAAAGTCATTTGATAAAGATGAGGTTGCATTTTTTAACACTTCATTGATGACAAGTAAAAAATTAATAGGATCTCGGAGCTTTTTGGCTTCTAAATAAACCGTAGAAGCAAGTACTTCACCATTAAACTCTGCTGAATTAGGATTAACCACCCCAGGATTGGTTTTACAAAGCGCATTAATATGTGCAAGTGGTTTACTAGATGTATAATTATGATCATCATTGAGCTGACTAGCACGATTAAATAGCATCGATATTTTCATAAAGCAATCATTTACTTCGAGTTAATTATTTGTATTTATCCAGAAAAGGCCAATGAAACACTATCCATGTTTGAAAAGCTATTAGCACACGGCCGGAATTTAACAGTTTTCTAAACTCATTTGATATTCAACACTTTCTTGCCATTTTCCCGTAACTCACCATTAGGTCCAACATAACTATACAGCGCAGGTCGGGTAATTTTCAGCTCCTGGCATAGCTCACTGACTGACGTGTCTCGATTTTGCATAGCCGCTTGTGCCACCCTGACTTGTGCTTTGGTTAATTTGAATTTACGGCCACCGACACGCCCTCTAGCCCTGGCAGCTTTAACACCAGCGATGGTTCGTTCTCTGATTAGCTCACGCTCATATTCAGCTAATGCTGCAAAAATGCCAAATACTAATTTACCACTGGCCGTGGTGGTGTCGATATCAGCGCCTTGGCCTGTTAATACTTTAAAGCTAATGTTTTTCTTTTCTAAATCTTGTACAATATTGACCAAGTGTTGTAAGTCTCGCCCCAGACGATCAAGTTTCCAAACAACTAATACATCTCCCTCACGTAGGGCTTTTAAACAGTTTTCCAGGCCAGGCCGGTCGTCTTTTTTTCCTGACGCCTGGTCTACATAGATTTTGTCAGGCAATACGCCATAAGCGGTCAATGCGTCATGTTGTAAATCCAATACTTGAGAACCATCTGACTTAGAAATTCGGGCATAGCCAATCAACATAAAACATCCTTTGTGTGTTTTTTATACTATTTATGTGTTAAATAATCACTCGTTTGCTTAACACTCAAATCAGGCCTTTAAATCTGATAACCTACAGCAAATTAACTTGTTAATTAATCAAAGTAAACCAAACCATAATAAGGCCAACATTAATTAACAAACCGGTTAGGAAACCAAACGATTACAGCTTAACCACTGGTAATCTTTTATTTTTGGTTAACGAAGGGGGTTGTATGACTCCAAAACTACATTGGGTTAAGGAGCCCGATAGCACCTTTAAATTCTTTATTGGAGATATAGAAGTGACTGAGCCCAAATGGCTTAAAACGCCTGTCAAAGTGCCATACCATTCAACCAATCGTGTTGTGAAAGCCCTATCAGTTGGGGTAAAAAAAGCGTTTAATGTCGTCCATAATTACCCGCTTACTATTGAAGATTTAAATGGGTTTATTCCCAGCGATGCAGTGAGCACACCGGCTTACTTAAAAATCATGCGCCTCGATGGCCCGTAATTCTTTTAGCAATGGGATAAGCTTTGTTTTGCCCAGGCTAATAGATCGTCACTGCTATTAGTGCCGTCTAATGCCATATTGACAGGTATATAGTCGACTAACCAGGCCATTGCGTATGTATCAAAAATATCCGGGGATTTAATACCCTCCGCTCGCATTTTCTCTTTTGATTCAATACGCCACTGGCCAACCTCATTAAATTTATAGGGAATTTTCACAAATTGGTTCAGGGTTTTTTGTTTCACTGAATAGTGGTCGTTTAAGCGTAAGCGATTATCGCGCAAAGCTTCTTTGACCATGACGGAGGCAAAGTCGCGCTTACTTCTAAACCGAACTTTTTGCGTTTTGCTGTGTACCGGTGCGCCCCAGTGGATCCGTACAACATCAATGCCTCTCTTTTCCAGAGTTTGCGCGGTAATTAATCCGTAGCCGTCAGCGTCGACACCGATTGTAATATTGGGGTATTCCTGAGTTTCTTTTTCTATAATTTCTGCAAACTCAACCCCATCCACACCAGTATTCATTTCCAATAATTTTACGGACTCAGCTACCCGTTCATCATCAAAGCCCGACACCTTGAGTATGTTTAATACCGAACTGTCGCGCCCTTCGCCGCCAGCTATATCAGCAATAGCAATGTAACCCCATTCCGTAGGGTGTTCGATTGTTGTTATAAATCCCTGGTCCACATCATCACGACCAATCAGCATACCTTCAGCTTGTTTAGTGAAAGCGCCCAATACGCGAATGCAATATTCTGGTGATTGACGGCCACCGTATTGTTTTACTTTTTCAATTAAATAGGACTGAGTGACTAAGGGGCTTTCTTCACTGTTAAGTTGAAAGGCGGTAAAACCATGATCATCAGGGCTGACTTTAGCCAGAGAATGATGAGATTCATAAAAATAACCCGTGATTCGGGTCGGTTGGCTTAATAAGACGAGTCGGTTATCGGTTTGTGTGAGTGCACCAGTGATGTAATCAAATGCCTTGTCTGATAGGCCTGAAGCTTCGTCAACGATATACAACAAGTGGTCAGCGTGTTCACCCGCCAGAGCTTCTTCATTGCCCAATCGATAACCTTTAATTCCAACAGACCATGACTTTTGAAAACCAACCGCGTAAAATTGCTCAGCCGTCAGCACGAACAACTCATCCAGCCACGGGAATCGGTTGACGGCTTTTTGCCAATAATCCGCTAAATATTTAAATATCCCGATTTTTACCTGCTCGACTTTGTTTGCCGTAATCACTACCCGTGCCTTTGGATAGGTAGTTATAAAGGCAATTATCAGCATCGCCAGTAAACTGGATTTGCCGGTACCATGGCCCGATGACACAGTCACCCGACACCCGTCTTGTTCAATAGCAAAGGCTAAGGGACATTGCTGGTGGGTCAGGTGCATTCCACACACCTCTAAAGCCAAGCGTTCCCAATTGTGCCGGTAACGGGCAACATAAGCCGGATATTCAGGGGAAGAGAGCGCCGTTTTACGCTTAGCCATTTTCCTTGCGCCACTCTGCTAACCAGGTCTGACGCTCTTGTAACCATTCGGCTTCCTGCGCTTGCTTGGCTTTGTTTTCAGCACACAAGGCGTCTAGTTCTTCTTCCGTAATACCCTGTTCAGTCTCCGGTTCGGTATTATCCAGCATTTGTTTCACTTGTAGCTTGAGTACTTCAGGTAAAGGGATGCCTTGCCCCTCTAATTGATAGGCTGCTTGTATTGGGGAAATACTGTCGTCTGTGAGCTGCTGAAGGACTTTGGCTTGAATAGTGAGCTTATCACGCTTAGTCAGGTCATCATCATTTTTGAGTTTTTCATGTAGGTTAGTGAGCTGGTTTAATCGCCCTGTGAGTCGTTGAATAATGCCGTCAAAATCCGGCCGCCGTCTTATTTCAGTGCGACTGTTGGTGGGGACCATGCCGTTGTCCCCTTCCATATCCACCACTTCACTAAGCGGTAATTCGGCCTGCTCTTCATCGATGGCTCGTTCCAGTGCTACTGCACGCGCCAAACGAATCCGTATTAAGTCCATTTCATCTTTTATCGAACGCAGCAGCCGTTTGCTGTTTTGACAAAAGCGGCGTTCTTCATCGGAATAGAAACGGCTGTATAAACCATGGATCACTGCATTAGTATTACCCGGTTGGCCACCACCTTTATTGATAGGTCGTTTTGCAAATTCACTCTCTTCAATTAATGGGGTATCTTTGGTGTCGTTTGCCCCCTCCTCTACAACACTCTTTTTCTCTGTATTTATAGGCTTTGCGCGTTTTTCATGTTGCGCACTTTCATCATCAACATTTTGCGCATTTTGAGAAATTTGCGCAGTAATATTGCGCATTTTAGTGGTGTTTTGCGCAGTTTTTTTGCGCGTTTTCGTTACGAGTTGCGCGTGTTTTTGCGCATTTTCTGTTGTGATTTTTTCCAGTACAGATATAGCGGCGGCCTTAGTAATGTGACGTCTGGCAGTATTCCATCGGTCATCACCGATATGTTCATCATACCACTTGCGGGGACTAATTTTTGATTGCTCCCAAGCTTGCGCATATTCAATAATTAATTTCTCCCAATAGGACTTACCTTTACTCACATATCACCTTTTAATTGCTCAAATGATTGTAGGATTTGGGTTAATTGTTTATTGGCTTTTTCCAATTCCTGGTTACGCAACTTCAGTTGTTTGACTTCTTCATGCAAAGCGCGGTTAGCACGATCCAGGTTATCCAGCTTGAGTCGCATGGTGGATAACGCTTGTTCAAACTTACTGTTTTCAGCTGTGAGCTTTTCTTCATAATCTTTTTTGATGTTGGTGACGGTAATATCAAAGTGCTCACGCACCGAATCAATCACGCTGGCTTGCATATCCACCAGGCTTTTACTGGCATTCAGCAGTGCTTCTTTTTCTTTAGCATGGGTTAAATTCTCTTCTTTTTTCTTGAGAATAAATTTCCAGAACCCGGTATTACCTAAGATGGCACCGGCAACTGCAGCACTACTGGTTAATATAATATTGGTGGTATTTAACAACTCATTCATAGCTAGACTCGCTTTCACTCCACTGCTTAATGGCTGCTTTATCCGCATTGCATTGATCAATCACTGCTAATGCTGTTGTGGTTAGCGTTAATAATTCTTGATTGGTATGACCTGTCAGCTCTGGCTTAGGGCAAGGTTGTAACCACTCGACAGGCGGCACTTGTCGGATAATCACCGGGTTAATAGAGGGTTTAGGGGTGATCAGTGAACAAGCGGACAACATAATCAGGCAACTGCTGAGTATTCCAAGTCGTTTTTTCATGAGCTTTAATGGTGGCTAACGCACGGTTTAGTTGCTGTTGAATAGTATCTAGATTGGCGGCTCGTTCTTTGGCTATTTGCCGTTGTTGATTCAGTGATTGCAGTAATTGATGATTCGCTGCTTGTGATTCCGATAGCTGATTGACTAATTGCTGATTTTTATTTACCAGTAATTGTTGTGTATTTTTCAGATCCTTGACTTGCCAGAATTGCAGCAAGCAACCTGAAAATAATAATGTACCAATAATAAATATTGCTTTATTCAGCATTAACCTACCAGCATTGCAACCCAATAGCGCCAAATACGTTTAACATAAGTTGTCGTTTCTTTAGCATGATGACCCGTTACTTTGGGAAGACACTTAATAATCGGTTGATACAGTCGTGCATTGCTACAGCGTTTCTGTGCTTTCAGAATATTACCTGCACCCGCATTGTATGAAGCCAACGCTAAAGAATGCTTATCAGCAGCGGGTCGAGGTGCTGTCCAAAACTGACGCATCTTAGCCATGTAAAAAGCGGATGCCTGTATATTACTCTTGGGATCAAACACCAGGTGTTTATCAAGCTTCAATTGTCGACTGATATCAGACCAGGTACCCGGCATAATTTGCCCAAGTCCTTGTGCACCCATCGGTGACGCAGCATTCGGCTTCAGCCGTGACTCTTGATATAGCTGGGATTTAAATAAGCGCCAATCAATTGCAGGTAAGTACATTTTGCTTGAGGATCGAATCAGGTCGTCGTATTGATTAGGAAAAGACGGTGCTGATAAGCCAACAGACGGCAAAGAAACGCATACCAAAATACAAAGCCACTGCCGTGAAAAATTGGTTGTCAATAGCATTATTTAACCACCCGGAAAAAGAAATTTTTGCGCGTTTATCGTAAAGCCGAAGCAAAGCCAATGATGTGGAAATCGCAATAAATAAATACGCTAGTTTAATGCTAAGGGTGAATACCCCTAAGTGCTGGTATAAGTCAGTAGATACTCCATCCATTAATACACCTCTGAATAATGCTTAATTTGATCAAAATAAATTCAAATCTAGGCTGATCTACGACTTAACTACTATAAAAAAATGTGTTCAATGTGCGCATTTATATAATATACTGCTTGCCGTCATCAGCTGGTAACAAACTTATCACAGATGACTTTTTAACCTGGATGATAAAAAAATATTGGAATGTATGGATATGTTTAAAAAAAGAAAGGATCCTGCTGTAACAAGCTGCATAAGCACTCATCAACGCACGATTTTAGCTATGGAGCTAACTGACTCAGTGAATAATGTTGTACTCACTAATTGTGTCATGGGCCTTGGTTATGAAACAGGGTCATCACTTTGGTATAAAAAAATGGGTAACTTAATTGTGCCAGCCACTATGGACTTTATTTTGGATAGTGCATTAGATGAAGCCGGAATTGATGTAGTAAGGAATAACGTTTCGGCAAAAAAGTAAAAGCAGGAGTTTTGGTCAATCTTTGCACGGACAACCAAAACCCCCTAGTCACCAACATCACCAATTAAGAAAGGAGTCAGCCAATGACTGAGGCTGAATATAACACAGTGAGAAACTTAAAGGTAAGCCGCCCAATACCATCAGACTTAATCCCAGAAGTTTTACGTTATGCCTGTACCTGTAAATCCATAGTAAGTAAGGCCATTATCAAACGGATTGCTGATGAGATTGAGCGCAATAATCAACTAGTACCTACATGACCAACAACGAAAAATTAAAAATTGTACAAAAGGCCTTCAAATTGAAGGCCAATGAAGTTGCTGTAATTTGTTTCTGTTCTAGTCGCAATACAGTTACTACCTGGCGATCAAAAAAAGGGACAGGAAGATATAGAAATATGCCTAACTCAAAATGGGTTCATTTAGAAAGATATTTAATTGAGCAATGCCTAGTCAAAGATAAAGACGACTTAGACCGTTTACTGAAAGAGCACAGTAAGCAACTCATTACTGAAGACGACTGATAGTGTATGAGGATTGAGATTGTTTCGTTTGTTTTATGGCTGGTAAGTATAGCACTTTTCTTGGCCATTCGCTTTGCAATGCGATGACATCAAACAAACAGCCGAATTACTACATGTTATGCACAATGTTATCCACCAAAACTGTGGAAAACTGGTTAAAATGCATTCACTTTTTGCAACCAATGTCAATACGTGAAACGGCAGTTTATGTGGAATAGTGTTTATTTCATTTAGCAAAGGCCCATGTTGAAGGGCCTATACCAAGTTCCTGGTTAAAGGAACAAGCCAGATATTACCATTTTCTGGTAACAGGGTACTTATACTACAAATTCATGACCAACCCAAGTCCAACATTAACAGCTCAAAAGGGTATGTCATCCAGTTCAGACAACATCCCAGGTTGTTGATAATTAGCTGGTGGTTGCGGTTGATTAGGCGACGACTGTTGTTGTGCTGAAGGTTGGTGTTGATATTGTTGGTTGACCGGCTGTTGCTGGCTTTGTTTACCAAGGTTATCAAGTCTTTGCAGCTTATCACATACCACTTCAGTCGTGTATCGATCAGAACCATCTTTTACCTGCCATTTCCGGGTTTTTAACTTGCCTTCTGCATACACCTTGCCACCCTTTTTTAAATATTGAGCTGCAATTTCAGCCAGCTTCCCGAATAAAATGACTTGGTGCCACTCTGTATGGGTTTTTACCTGTCCCGCCTGTTTATCTTTCCACTGCTCACCCGTTGCAATGTTTAGTCGGGTTACCGCTGTACCATTAGGTAAGTATCGCGCATCAGGATCTGCCCCGAGATTACCAACCAAAATAACTTTATTTACGCCTTTTTCCATCGAAAACCTTTTGCTTCTATTGCTCTGACTGTGTAATCAAATGCGCTGCCCTCTCTCACCATACGACTATCAAAGCGTAATACTGACCAACCTTGGATAGCCGCTTCAGCGTATTTCTCACAATCCTGATAAAATCCGGTGGGCGTTAGATGCCTGGATTTTAGGGTATGACCTGTCTTAGTACGACGACCATGACTATAAGTCCCCCCTTCCAGTTCAACAGCCAGGTTGTAATCCGGGAAGACAAAATCAAACCGCCATAGACGGTTAGGATGAAATCGATATTCACTGATAAACCGGGCAAACCCAGGCATATTAATTTGATGATGAAAAAGGTTTTCTATTCGGGATTGATTGGATAAAACCTGTTTTTTAGTCGTCATTTGATTCACTAAGAATATATCTGCCTCCTATTTTACCTGATTAGTTCAATGACCCACGACGATAAATAAATATCGCAATAATAATTAAATGCCAGCAGGCAACTTTTGATTGGTTATGATCCTTACCCAGGGTGATACGTCTTTTAGCTCGTAATCCAGCTCCATTAACAAATTATTTAGCTGCTCTGCCCCTTCACCAGAAAATCCACCATTATTTTTTTCAGCAATACCGGTAATCAATATCAGTTGCATACAGTTTTGTTGGATACGGTTAGTCAACTGATCAAATAGCTTGTCTTCCATGGGGGCAACTGGGTAACGACGAGCAATGTTAATCGTATCATTATGGATTTGAGTGGCTTTACTAATCAATTGTCTCTCTAACTGACTCATTTCGTATACATCCACTGTATTCACTACGTTAAAAGCGGCCCGAATCAACACATGATCAGCGGGTTCGTACTTACCCTGAAAACAAACAATATCCCCATCCTCAAACTGCTTGAGCGTTGAAATAATATCCTGTTGTGTAAAGGGTTGATCCCCCCGCACAATGATACTGCCGTGGAATAATAATATTTGTTGCTCAGCATTCATGTAGTCACAAAACTGCTGAAATGCTAATGCCCCTTTATCCGTTAGTGCATCTGTACCTTCAACCCAACAGCAGGTGTAATGATCAGAGCCTAACGTCACATCCATCATTATGCCGCCTTCAGCATCAATGAGACCTACAATCTCTGTACTTTTGATTTTTTTAACCATCAATATCTCTTTAAAAATTAACTATGAGTAAAATTAATTTAACTATTGGATAAACAATTAACCTAAACGCTTTTGTACAGGCCCTAAGTATTTTTCAATCACATCAGACATTGACATGGTTTTATGGCCTGCAATTGAGCTGAGAATTAAATGGGCATTGGCTGCAAGTGGCGTATTGATAACCCGAAGGTCTAGTTCATCACCATTGGTTTGTTTATGTTTTAAATACACGGCGCGTTTGACCTTACGCCAAGCATCACTGTTGTTTTTAGCATCGAGCCACTGATCACACCATGCTTGTAACTTATCCATCTGCTCAACTTCAGCTACTGGCACAATAGCTTGTAACGCTGGTTGTGAGTTGTGTATTTCACTGGATAATTCAAACCGTTGTGACCAGTTATAATTACCAACATGGTTTTTCAGGTATTCCAGAATATCGAGAAAATTACGCGCATTCACTTGAATACTTGGCTTAGACATAGCAGTCTCCCCTCAACCAATCATCTTCGCTGTTATGACCCATTGCTGATGAATACACGTCTCTAGCCGTAGAAAATACGGACTGTGTGTAACTTGGTTCATCATCAAAGTTAATCCCATCCGACCAGCTTTGGTCTAATAGCGCCTCGGTTGTAGAGCGTTGTGATCGTGCCAAGTCATCGGATTTTCGTTGAATTTTATTAGCAAACTGTTCCTGGTAATTTGCATTCGCTGTATTTTTCTTATCGAGGGCTGCTGTGATTTTAGCTGTTCGCCTAATGCTATTCCGTAGAAACTCTATACCTCGTTGTACGTACAACAATGCACCGCTAAAACTAATTAAATCCCCTTTCTTGTTTTTAACACATTGGTAGTCATATAACTTTGCCCGGATGTGTGGTTCAAACTCTACGAATTCCTCATCACTCAGTTTTTTCTTGATTTCAGTGATTACATAATCACCAACAGTTTCTTGTTTAGTTTCTGAGCAAGAAACGTTAGTAGTATTTATATTCTTTAAATTATTCTTTAAAGAAATTGCAGAATCTGTGCCAACTACGTCACAAGCCTTATTTTCTAAGGGCTCTGGCGGTGTTGATACCCCCTCGACCATTCCCTCATTTTGCAGGTTTGTACAATCCTGCATTTTGCCGGTTTCGATTTCCTCATTTTGTGGAATTCCAGAAAAACCGGGGGCTACAGCCTGATTTTGCTCAGTTTTATAGTCTTCAGGCTCAATGATTTGTTCATTTTCCAGGCAAGCAACAGCTTCATAATTAATGGTGTACCAAAGCGTTCTAACCCCTCGAATACCTAATACACTAAAGTGCAAATGATCAGTTTTGATCAGCTTTAATTTGCGTAGTTTGTTTAATAAGCGTTCGATCTTACTAGCACACCAATAAGGAAAAATATTTTCAATTAATTCTTCTACAGTATGGTAGACCCAATACTTACCGCCATACTTATGCAGACGATGATTAATGAAATTTTCTTTAGGTGTGAGCAAGTAATGAAGCTTGTTTAAAAATATTGCTTCATCTAAACCAATTTTTACCGCAAGTTCTTGCGATACAACAACGGGGATATTACCAATTAATAAACTATTTTTAGACGTGCGAGTGCTCATACTCAACCTACAACGAAGCATGTATAAAAATGACTAGTTATTTTTTTAAGCAGCTTGGCAATGAACAGTTAGCAAACCCGCTAATTGTTCCGTTCGACTCAGGTGCTTTTTTGGACAGAAAAACAACAGGGTAAAAATTGACCTGTATTTATACTGAGCAAATAGACCTTAGTAAACGTCAGGTTATGTATGAGGTTTGAATAATTATTAATCAGATGTAATACAAAAAATGTAAATTTTTCCATATTTTGGACCATTTCACGGTGCAAAAGGTTGCTACTGGTCCAGCCGTTACAGTATATTAAAAGGGATTTTATGTCTTTTTGTATATACTGCTTCGGCAGACTCAGCGACGTTTTACGTAGCTGGACCATGAAACCCTGGTGTTGGCGCACTGGGGTTTTTGGTATTTAAGCCCACAACTTTCACTTGTGTAATAAAAACAATTTATCGCTTTCTATAATACCTACATTTCTTCCGACTAATGTCGTATAAATTTCACGCTGTCCAGTTTATCAGCCTAAGAGGCTCTGTAAAGGCTTTTGTAACACTTTTTCTTAAATTGCCATCTTTTGCCTTTATTAACTCACACCGGGCTTCTAAACAGGCTGAGCGTTAACCAACACAGCTGTCGGAGTTAGCAGAGTATACTAAACCACTGTAACTATATACAGTAGTTTATTGGCAATTAACAATGAATACAGGATAAATTTTAGGCACAATACAACGGCGGCCTAATAATAAGCATCTGTCAATTTGGTTAATGAGAAAATAGTAATCAACAAGCAATTTGATCACTATCGCCATAAATAGGATTAAAACCCAGTAGTATAGTTACTTTCTAACATGCGAGATCTCCTTAACCTTGAGAACAACTTGTCACACATGATAATTGGGCTTTATTTTGAAAGGCAACAACCTACCCATTCACCTTCTGGCAGGCATTCAAAATAATGCAGGTATATACAAGGAAGACTACAAATTATTGTGATACAAGTCAAACTATCGTACAGATTTTTTGTAAATTCCCGTAAAAACTGACTTTCACCCAACAAATAAGGCCACTTTCGTATGTTTTTATCGCTTGTATTCATTTGAATTCTTTTGCATTCACTCTTTTTTGAGTGAAAGATAAATATCAAACCTGAATTGAAGCTTAATCGGTTGATAATGCTAAAAGACATCAGTTGATTTACTTTATAAAAGCACTTGTCCAACAATATGCAAAATAGCCCATAATAGATATGAATACAGCATAAACCAGCAATTCCGTTTACTGAGTCAATATAACTAACAAAATGAGGGGGGGGGAAGATTAGTGCTGTTAATTTGCTGAAAGGCTTTTTTAAGACCTTCTTTATTTTGGCTATCTTGCTTTTTTGGTCGTTCCGTTGGTACTCCTAACTGATGAGCCAGTGAATCAAATGTATAAAAAGGACCACCCAGCTTACATATAACAGACCGTCCTGTACGCCCGTGAATGGTGCCAGGGACTCTTAACACTCGGGCCGGCCCATGGGTTGCGGCCTTATCAACCAGCCAATAACGACCACCTGTTAAACATTTACTGATTGCACGACTAATGAGACGCCAGCCACCGATACCCTTCAACTGGCTCATAAGCCCATACCGAGCCTGAAAGACATAACCTGTTGGTATGGGAAGTCCCAGGTAGGCAGCCTTGTAGATTATGTCTTCGATAAAGTCTCCTTGAGGATCAAGCACCCGTTAAGGAAGAAACGAAAGACACACCTTACAACAGAATGAGGAAAACCACTGCTGTGAAAAAATATCAGTGTTTTGCTATTACACTAAATAAGTTATTTCATAGTTTTAAGTACAAGCTAAACTGATATCCCTTATTTTAAAATAAAGATTATCGAACAAGCTTACTTTTACTACTAGATTTATATAACCTGGCTATCCCCATTACAGCCAGGTTTTTTCTTAAAAAATCAGAATATATTTTTATCTACTCATACTCCCAATCTAAAATTTTTTCGTTTTCTTCGTAGAAATTTAATACTGCATCTTTTGCCATTTCTTTTCCTACTACAATTGACTTAGGAAAATCAGCAAACTGCCCTCCAGCACAAAGTTCTATTGTATCACTATCGTCTCCACCTAAGTTTAGAAGTGTTAGGTTTTTACCAGAGGAGCTAACTGCCGTCACTATAAACCAGTCAGGCCCACCTCCAATATGTAACTCCCATCCATCATGCCTTTCGATGCTTAACAATGTATGTTGTTTACCATCAAGCATATTTAACAAATCAACTGCCTGCTCTATGTCTTTATTTTCACAAGCTATATCTTTGTTGATATTTGCACATCTCTTGTCAGCTATTATCTTTATATCCATATAACTTTTACACTATATTTACTATAACTCCTGATCTGGCAAGTGCATCTTTTTATAGCTCTACTTTTCTCCACTTTATTGATGTAGGAAGCTTGTTTTTTTTCAGAAAACAAGTAAATGCATCTATAGCTTCACCAATATTAAACCACTCATCATTTTTTAAAGGTATATCTCCTGCTGAAAATGACAATATTGTCCCATCTGGAAATGGAGTGCTTGGGTTATCATGATATGCTCTATATTGACTAACACCCTCTCGCTTTTCCAACATACAGGTCATGCGCCCACCAGCTACTTGAACATAGTCTCCATTCGATACCGTCAGTGATGCAAAGGAGCTAGGTCCATGACTCTTTAATGTTTTTAAAGTATTTATCAATTGTTTTTCTGTCGGAGAAACAATACTTTTTTTCCCTTCACATTCCAAAATCATACTTGAAAAATAACCTAGTAAAATCTTTCATAAGGTATTCTGAGACTCTAAATATTCATGAAACAGGCTAAAAAAGGTATCTAATGTTTCAGATAAGTCAACATTAGAAGCAATGATGTCACACCAACCTAATGATGCATTAGTTTGCTTATATTTAATTTCTACAAACTTCTGAACCCCCTTTAATGTATCATTTTCTGTTTGTTTATTACCATTTCCTATAAACCACCCCGTTAAAAATGAGTCCAAACACTGAATGTTTCTTGCACTTAACCACAATAGCGGGCGCCTTTCAATTTCAAACAAGACTTCTATAAGGTTTTTATTAATAAGACTTAGGGCTTAAGGGCTTAATACCTTCTGAACTATATCCATTGTTTTCCATTTACCTTACTCCTCTATAAATTTCCTCCATTAATTTTAAATTGTAGATCAGTAGGGTGCAAACTTTCTAAGCATTCATTCTTCTACTCGATAAAGCAATATGTAGCTAATTGCTATTTTATAATGCCTCAATTTTTAAGCCCAATTTCATACCACATAAAAACCAAAGTAAAAATACTGGGCTCTTCACAGTTTTACTCGTCCTTATATAACTTAGTTTTTCGGTGTAGCTTTTGAGGTATTATTTACTTAAATTCCTTAAAGTGCTCCTTGGATTCAACACAAATTTGCGAGCCACCGAGTTCTCAAATTCCTTCAACAACTTTTGATAGTCAGCATCAATGACCTTTCCACAACCCTTCAATACTAACTTACAATCCAATTTAAATGCTATATTAGAAAGGATCTCTAAAAGCTCGTACTTGCAATTACGAGCATCAACTAAACAAATTATATCATCTTCCCATATCTCTACTTTTGAGCCATCATCACTCCCATACATTTCTGCTTCTTTACTCCAAGACTTCATTAAGGGTAGCCTTTTAGATATCTGTTCCTTAACAAATGCTGGAATATCAGAATTTGACCAATAGTTTCGAAACTGCTGTTCTTCATTAAAGCTGGTATCTTCATCACGAGATTTATATTGATCCAAAATTGGTGGGATATGACCGTGTTCTTTTATAATTCCATTAGTAGGTACTAAATAGAATCCAAATTGCCAAATTGCCATTTCTATCTCCCCCTATACTTAGGTTGACGAATCGCACCTATAGTGCTTAATACATCTTCTATACTGTTAAAGTTTGTTCCTTCTACAGGAAAGCCAACTTTTTGGAACTCTAGTTGATCTGTTTTGCCTAAGTACTTAGCTGCTGAAAGCCTATTATTGCCATGAACCACATAGGGTACTCCCTCAATTTCTACGTATTTAATTACAGGGTTTTCAATACCATTTGCTCGAATGTCTTTAACTAATTTTGTAAATTGTTTGTCATTCATTGCATCTGTTAACTTCAAGTCACTTGAGCTGAAAGGCAAATCAGTTAGCTTCTTTGTAAAATTACAAGGACAATTCATATTGTGCACAAATGCTTGCTGTTCTCCAGCAAAATATGTATTGAAGTCAGCAACAGTAAGGTTATAGGTGTCTTCTATTCGATGTAATGGTGTAAGACTGATTACTTTCAGTGCTTTATTTTGATATGCCTCCACTACCATACCTGGCGTTAGTTTGGCTGAGTCTACCCATCCTTTACCCTTCACCCAAAATGGGTGGTTATCAGTTACTTCAATGGTTTCTTCTTTACCCTCAGTATTTTGAAGCACCAACGAGTAAAGCGGCTTTCCTTCTGTAAGTATCCGATCAGTGACGGGTTTTAAGGCTACCTCTCCTGTTTCTGGGTTTTTAGAGTAAACCTTTTGACCAACCTCAACTGTTTCAATCGCCTGGTGACCGTTTTCAGTTAAAACAGGTGTACCCGCTGCAAAACAACACGTACATTTCTTCAAAAAGCTTTTATGTGAGGCAAGTTTGCTCGCTAACCGACTACTTGCTTTAGATAAAGTCGCTTGACCTAACTTGGCAACACCACCAAATAATGTGAGCGCTTGTAATGTCTGTGCACCATTACGTTCTTGAGGCGTAATTTGTACATCAGGCATAACACTGCCTGCCATCATGCCTTGGGGAGTCAATGCATACATATCATTTGCCATCTGATAACCTTTTTTCAAGGCTCCGACGGTGAAGTCTCCCCAAGTACCAGGCCGACTTTCCTTCATAAATTCATCTAAAAATAAATTACCCGCAAGCTCCATTCCTTGCCCAAAATAACTCCACCCCGTCATATTAGTGGCAGCCCCTTTGGTCCATGTACCCCAAGGGTCTACATTCATGACAGGGTTATTCATCACATAGGCATAACGGTTGACACCATCAACAAACCCCATCGGATCGGCTTGGGTAAAACGCCCAATTTCAGGGTCGTAATAACGGTTTCTGAAGTAAATCAACCCAGTAATTTCAGGCTCACGAGCTGCAAACCCAAACATTGAATTAATGGATTGAGAGCCAGCGAGTAACTCACCCCATGGCTGATAGGCTGCCCAAGAATCCAATTCACCATTTATATCGGTATAGGCGACAACTGAACCCAAAGCATCCTGGTGGAAAAAGAAAGTATTTCGAGGCAAGATTTTCATGACAGGGCTATCAAGACCAGCATAGGCATAAAAGCCCTTTGACTGCCAATTCTGGTCATAAACCCCATGAATTTGATTACCACTATAAAAATAACGTTGGATATCTTGTTGATTTTCACTTATGTGTATTGCACGGATTACCCGTTGCCCAGCATGGTCATATAAATATTGGGTTAACCATCTGTCATTAAAAGAGGACTTTACTAACTGATCAAGTGCGTTGTAATTAAACGTTAATACGTTTTCACCGCTTTTCTTCTCAGTCAGATTACCATTTTTATCATAAGTAAACTGCCGTATAAGCTCACCATCCGCACTATCTTTCTGGATTTTGAGCACCTGGTGTAATGCATTATGCGTATAAAAATGCTTTTCCTTAGCTGTTTCAAAATACCGTCTATTTCCAAACGGATCATAGCTGAGCTGATATTTCAGGTTATTATCTGGCCCTTCAACTTTTATTAAACGCCCCAGACCATCATAACTGTAAAAATCCGTGATGGTTTTTCCATTGGGCACCTGATGGGTTTTTCTGGTTAGCTGGCCATGATCGTCATAATCATATATCAGCTGACTCACTACTTTTTCCGGTTTGCCCTCCTCTTGGCGCTTGATAGAAATGTTGTTGATTGAACCATCCAGGTAGTAGGAATAGTGCATCTTCATCCCATTGGGATAGAGCACATATTTCAACCGCCCAGAGGTTTCATATACATACTGAATAGAGTCAGCACGCACCCCTTGAATACCAGTTAAACGTCCTGCGTCATCATAAGCATAATTAAACGCAACTTGTGCATTATTAACTTGCTTAAGCAGTTTACCCGCTGGAGAGTAAAAATATTGAATTCCTTTATTCGCGCTTTGATTATTGACGACAATTTTTAAGCGGTGCTGTTCATCATAAACAAAGGCATAAGATTCAAAGTTTGAAACAACAGTATGCAGCTGTCCTTGGTTGTTGTATTGATAGTTCGTAAAGGTTGATAAGTCTTCATTTTCAGCTGACTGATGTTCTTCTGATTTAAGTAAACCCGACGGATAGTAGCTATAGCTACTTTGTTGCCCTTTTGCATCAGTGGTGGTTTGTATTTGCCCTCTCTCGTTGTAGGTAAATTGCCAGGTATTCTTCAAAGCATCGGTTTTAGATAACATCCGCCCAAAATCATCATAGGTATACATCATTTGCAGCTTGACATTATCCTGTGATCGATCTCCAGCAGCACTGGTATGCCCAGCATAAACTGTAACTAAACGGCCTAAACTGTCGTAATGATGATGAGTAACTGGCCTGACTTGCTTTAATAAGTCATCGTCATAAACGGGCTGAACCACTCTGACCGCACGACCTAATTCATCATAATCAGTCAATGTCGTGCGCCCAGCGCTATCCGTGACTTTAATAACCTGGCCTAATTTGTCGTACTCGAAGTGAGTTTCCCGTAACGGCAGTAAATTATTGTCCTTATCTTTTAACGCTATGTTTGGCCGAATAATGGTTTTTAATAAGCCATTTTGCTCAGCACCATAATATGCATAATTCGTTGTAACACCATCTGGCTGTTTTTCCCATAACACCCGGTTCAACACATCGTATCGGGTTTCAGAGACACGACCACTTGGATCTATGGTTTTGATCAAGCGGTTACTAGCATCGTACTCATAATGTACTGTATAACCATCTGGGTTGGTGGTTTTAACAATATTGCCTGTTGCATCGTGTTCAAAGCGAACGGTGGCGCCAGCATGGTTATAAGTCGCCTTTAATCGGTTGGCTTTACTATATTGGTGCACCGTTTGATCAGCCACACTGGGCTGACTGTTTTCTTCACCCATTAGCATTAAGCTATCACCCAGTGGTAAGCCACTTTTGTCATAGCTGTAATACCACCAGTTACCAAAACGGTCTTTACTGCGTGTTAACTGACCAATCTGGTTATATTCGCTGTGAAGTGGATAGTAAGCCTCATCATAGCCTTTAACTAATTTACCGCGTTTGTCGTACTCCAGTGTAAAGGGACCATCAAACTCATCATCGGCTATCACACCATCACCGTTTTTATCCCCAAAATGTTGGACAGTAACAGGATAAGCACCCGTCACTTTATTTACCTGGTCTTCATATTGATACAGGCTATAAGGTCCGCTTTCTGGCTGGGTAAAATCACGCACTTTACGGCTGATTTTTAAAGTGCCATTAGGATAATAAACATTACGATCCCAGTTCAAAATATGGCTGCTGTAAACACCGGGAGCTTCGGGGTTAAAGGGTGTGTTGTGCACTAAGCTGGCTGCAGAGGATTTAAACGTGACTAAATCCGTTACATTTCCATGTTGATCATAAACATGCCGTTGATAATGCCCTGCGGCATTTTTGATTAAGCCTGGTTGTCCAAGCGCATTATGTTCAAAGTTTTCAACCAAGACTCCTGAAGGCAAAATAGTTTTTGTGTTATTGCCCTGCTCATCATATTCATACTGCGTTAAATAACCCATGGGGTTATAGTAATGAGTCATTAAATACGGATTATTTGGGTTTTCATATTTGTATTCATGAACCCCACCATTGTGATCAATGGTTTTAATCCGCATTCCATCTTTATTGAAGAAATAATGTTCCGTATGCCCTCGTTCATTGGTAAAAACCGACTCACGACGAAATGGGTTGTAGGCAAAATGAGCTGTATTGCCTACAGCATTATAGTGACGGGAAACCTTACCATTTGCATAATATTCAAACGTCATTTGATAGCCATTGGCATAAGTAAATGACTTCATGGCATGGTGTAAATAGGGGCCATCTTCTTTGCCATAATAGGCATAGATTGTCGCTGGTTCATCACCACTTAACGGGTTGTAATAAGCGGTAAGCTCGCCTGTTTTATCGTTGTACTGATAACGGTGTTCATTGCCCGTCCAATCCTTCAGGACAGATAAACGTTTTTGATTGTTATAAGTAAACGTGAGTTGTCGTCCATCAGGATCCGTGACCGTATTTAACCGATTTTCTTTGTATTGTAAGGTCAGCTTATTACCATGACGGTCAGCAATTGCTACCAGCTGAGCGACCTCACCAGCTTTACCCGCGACATTGCTGAAATAGTAAGCCAGTCCGTTTTTTTCTGTTAAAACATACTGGGCATCATTCCGGTATTTACGACGAATAAAGGTGAAATAATAACCATCAGGTATTCCCGCTACACCTGGTGCTAATTCAATGGTGCCATCAGATCGAAACGCTGTTGTTGGCACGTTAATAAATTTCTTACCGTCCATACCATCGGACCACACAATGGTATCAACTTTGCCATTCTCATCATCATCTAAAAACAATAAATAATGATTAAAGCTGTGCGTCCAGCCATACCCCAAAGGACCATCTTCCCGCGCCAGACTATTATAAGAGCGCTTAAATACGACTGGCATTCCACGAGCGGGTAAATTGAGGTCTGTTTCATGGTGATACATATTACCTGTCACCATATTCACAGGATCTCCTGCCCAGGTGGATAGCACATTGCCACCGAGTGACACAACGGAATTTACCGTATGTAAAATATCCAGTGTTTTATTGAAGGTATTAAGCGCTGACTCTACACCATAATTATTATCTACACTTAAACTGGAGGCTAAAATCGTAACTGCATTTAAACCAAAACCAGAATCCGGGTTGTAGCGGTTAATATTCCAGTTAACATTAACATTCCAGCTAGGTGGACGGGGTGGTGGTGAGGGAGGCCTTAGAGTATAGCCACCGTCATATGGCCCGATGGCGAATTGAGCTTCTTTCGCACTTAATCTAGCAAACGCCGCTCCATAGAAGCCCTTATAATCAACAGCTGTCTTATTCAGATATACGACATTACCTGGGTTCTGAGCAATTTCATAAAAATAGTGTAACTGCCTAACATCATAACAAGGTTTTTCTCTATAATAATTAACGCAAGCTGGACAAGAAATGTTACCGCCTTCCTCCCTTCTACTAAGCTTTGGGAAAAGGAATATTTGTCCATGCCCAGAAAATATTTCACATCTTAGAACCCAAAAACATTTCAAGCAGCTTTTAATAACTGATGAATCAATTATACTTGCTAAATCAAACTGCTGATCAATTTTTATAACCTTATTTCCCTGGCCTGCCGAGTACTGCATCGCGCTTACCGTACTTAAAGTTTCCCTTAATATGGTTTCCTGCCAGATATAACTTTCATAAAATGAACTGGCTGCACCTGTTGCATGAAAAATATTTTTATTAAGTTGCCCAAATTGATTATCAATGGGGTTTGAACCTATTCCCGGTGCATCAATAATAAAATTGTCGGAATTGATAGCATAGGGCAGATCAAATAAATACTTAATATCAGCTCTTGATCGCGTTAATGCTGTATGGTACTGGCCGTTATAAAGCCCATTGGCTAAAGTTGCTATTGCTTCACTTTCCCTTTCCACATAGTGCATATACTTCAATAACACTACGTCCAGAAAATCCCCTAATACAGCATCCATATGCTTCCAGGGCTCAGACTGGTATTTAAATATATTGGTTAATAGATTTTTGACCCGAGCTTGCACCATTTTATCGGATGCTTGTCGTGCATAGCCCTGTAGCGCATAAACATCTAACAACGTAATCCCATCAAACTCTTTAGTAACAAACACCCCTTCCTGGGTCTCGTTCTCAAGCTTTAGTTTTGCATAAGTAAAATTACTTTCCTCACATAGGTTCAGCTGCGGCTGATTAGCCAACGCAATGGGTTTACCATAAACATTAAGCACGGGTTTTACAGTTAAATTGGTGGGACAGGCTAACGCGCCCCCCTTGCCTGCACGCCAGTTATCCAACCGCTTTTGAGCATCCGCATTAATGCCTGCAAAACTTAAAGTTAATCGGCTACGCGCCATATCAATTAAGTTAACTGTGGCTAATTTTGTATCATTTAAAGACACTGTTAGCTTTAAACGATAGGCATCAGGTATCGCGGCTATGGTAGATTGGTTTGTCCCTTGCCATTGAGTGAATCGCTTGACTTTATAAGGCAAAGTAGTTGGCAACGCTTCAAGCTTTAACGGTATAAGCTCCCAGCGATCCATGACCTGATCCAAGGTTACATTAGGGTCTTCTGCTCGTAGAGCAGCTAATACTGCATTCTGATAAAATTCCAGTGGCGTTTTTATTGTGCGCTTTGATACATATTTTTCAAAATCAAACGTTAAGTTATGCTTTTTAGTCGCCGGAATATAATTACGGTATTTAAAACTACTATCCAAGGCCAACCAGCGGTAACTGTCGGCTGTTTCTGACTGACCACGATCCTTGCCATAAGGCAGACAAGTTTCAACCCATACGTGGTTCATCGCAATACTTTGAATATGTCGAAAGGTCTCCCCTGCGCCGGCATACAGTGTAAATGTATCCAGTAATTTTCTAGCCACCTGAAAATTCGCTAATTTCAACCACCAAATATGTGATTTGGTTGCTTCTAAATAGATTTCTCCTTTGACATATCGAGCGGGATAGCCAGATGCTCGCAGTAAAGCAATTAACAAGGAAGCATGCTCCATCGCATTGCCTTTCCCTGCTAATAAGGTTGTCGGTGCATCTTTGGTGATGCCTGGCCTGGGTTCAAACTCAATGTTATTAGTAACGTACTCCAGGATTTGTTTAGGCGAGTGATTTAATTGTTTCGCCAGTGCTTTGATACGCTCATCGATCACAGCCTCGTTAGTCGCCGCTAAATCTTGTGCGTTTCGGTTATCATTACCTTCATAGCATTGAGTCAGTAATTCATCGCTTGTAGATATAGGTTCAGCTGCGGTTGCTTCAGCTACATAGGCAGGGGCACGTGAAAAACCATTTTCAGTGAGGTCATAAACAAATGGCTGTTGACGTACAGCCTGCCACTGATTAATCAGTGTTTGTGCTGCATTGATGGCGATTATTTGATCTTCTCGATTCTCAGTTGATTGGATCTGGTTTAAATGCTGTATAAGGGTTTGATAACGATCAGTCACTTGTTGGCTAAACGTATTTCGCTCATCAGTGTCAGCTGCTGCACTACTGCCTCTACTGCCAATCCCCCCGGTAGAATGAAGCTGCTGCCAATTGGTTTGTAAGGCTTGCCATTGCGATAGTTGATCATCCAATGAGGGAGTAGCCGAACTATCAAATAAACGACGAATGCGACCTGTTAAGCCGCCATGGTTTTCCAGATTATTTTTAGTTTCCTGTAAGGATTTTGTGGTCGCTTCCAGCTGTCGATCGATAGAAGCTTGTAATTCAGCTAAATTATCTTCCCGCGTAAAACTGTTTAAAACTGGCAAATAGGCTTCACTTGGAATCGGTGCGGTATTTTCAATTGCTGATAAATTAAGCGAAAGCAGGCTTAATGAGAAAGCCATGCCATGAAGTAACGTTCGTCCACTGCGCTTCATTGCAATATCTCATGTATTCAAATTTAATTTTTAATGTCGATTGGTTGGCTACAGCAGATAATCCAACACGATTTGTAATGCAGGCTCATGCACTGCAGGGTGGCGCTTTTGTTTCACTTCTTCCCCATCCTGGACTCCATCATTATCGGTATCCGCTACCCTGGGGTTTGACTGCCACTGATATTCCATTAAATTCGATAATTGATCATTGTCAGGGTCGTGTTTGGCATCCTCCGCATTATTTGGATTGAGCCGGTAATACACTTCAAAACCATCTGGCATTTGATCATTGTCACTGTCATCAGCAAACGGTAGTGTTGCCGACCAAAACTCTTCCACATGGGTTAATCCATCAGTATCTGCATCATCCAGAGCATCAGCCGGGTTAAAATCATTTAAATGATGGAGCGCTTCAAACCGTGCCAACATGTAGTCATTATCGTTGTCTGCATCGGGTGAAGATACATAAATGGGTACAGACACAACCTGTTGTGAACCATCTGCCAGCTCAACAATGTATACCCGCATGTATAAACCTGTTTGTGTCAATAAACCATTCGCTGTTGTCGGTGGCTCAGAAACCACACGAACCACTTTACCCCCTAATGCATCTAACGTCGGTAAACTGCTTCCTGCCAACACATTGACCATTTTTAGACGGGTTTGAATAATCCCACTCGTATTTGGTTGATAAATAATGGGTGGATCAAACCTATTGGGATCTCGGCCAACAAAACTCTCAAGACTATCTGGTAGCCCGTCGTAATCATTGTTTGTTAAATTCACTCCTTCAGAATCTAACACTTTTACGACTAATGCAGTTAACAGCAAATCATCTTGCCAACTTCCATTTGACTGTATGTGTTGTATTAAATAATCCCGTCCTTTTTTTAGCGTATCAGCAAATAATAAAGGCTCAGGGTAAAACTCCTTAAATGCCTGCAACGTTAATAACGCTTCAGCTGTTTCATAAATGGCTAAATTGAGTGTATCAGTAATAGCCCCTGATGATTGCTGATGACTGGCTAACCATAACGCTCCGTATTTGGCGTAATTACCATAACCTGGTAGATAGTATTTTTCTTTATCCTCTGCTGTTTTATATTTTGTAATGACTGAATGCAGAAAACGGGTGGCATAAGCCGTCGGTATCACTTTTTCAGGTGTCTTTTTTCCATGAAAAATATCCGCATATCCCCAACCATGCCCTCTAGAACTGGTAAAGTTTCCCGGTACATCTGTATGCTGGAGCGCTTGAAAAGAGTAGGCATAAAAACGAGAAGCAGCAGTCTCTCCATAAATCCCCGTCGCCATCATAGCAATACTAGCTAATGCAGTATCAATTATAGTGGCTTGAAAGTGTGGTTTAACCGACCAGGTATAAGCATCCTGCCATTTATCACCCACTTTAAACGGGACAGTTCGCCTAAGAGCTTTGAGTTTATTAATGAGTGAATAAGGTGTTGCCGTGGTTTTTGTTAATATTTCTATTTGACGGGCTAACGTAGCTGCATCCTCAGCAGAATGATTAGCCAACCAAATAACTGCCCGCTGAAACTCAATACTTTGAATATGATGATGATGTAAAGTATCAACAACCGTAGTTGTCACCGGTATGACCGCCTTTCCTTCCCCCCAACTGCCATCAGGACGCTGTTGAGCCAGCAAATAACCCAAACCTTTCTCAATATACGATTGATAAGGGTTGGGTACTTCATTATTGGTTTCTTCTGCATTAACCGTATTGGTATATGTCAATAAACAGGCACAGCAGAAAGCCGCCAACGGCTTCAAACGAAACATTGGCATCATGTAATTACCTAGTTTTTATTTAATTAAAAATCAATCAGTTTTTGACGGTAATATTTTCAATTACGCAATTCCGTGCAGTATGATTGAATGTCAGGTCGATGGGTTGTTTCGTTTTTTGAGAAGATAATAGCGCAGTAAACTGCTCCCTGAAGTTCGGATTTTCCTGTTTAGGGAGTTGAACATGCTGGCCAGTCGCGCTGCATTTTAAGCTTGACAACTGGTCAGCCAATGCAATCTCAATATTGCCACTACGACTAATGATGATTGATTGAATAGTGCTTTGCTGGCATGAATAGTTTGTACACTCTCCTCCAAAAGCAGTGGTAGCTAGTTGTGTAGAAACTAAAAAAACTACAGATAACATATAATTCCGTTTCATAATACACCTTATATTTTATAATTTAACAAACAATCCAATGTCTACTACTTAATGACCTGGCAATCATGATTCACTTTAGTAGTCAATGTCAGGTGAAAAATTTCACAATTGTCTTACAATAATTAAATATCTTTAATTGATTTAATATATATGAGATTTATAAAGTCTAGTAGTATAGAAAACCTATACTACTAGACTGTTGACAAATCAAATTTTAGTAATTTTTAACTAAATTAGTGGGGGTATTTACCTGTGCTATTACTCTACCTTGACCAAATTTAAATATTGCAAACCAGGAAATCATGGCCACTAAAACAATATAAATTCCAGGTAAGACAACACTGTATTCACTCAACAGTAAGTTGATAGTTGGCGTAAACCCACCAAACAACACTAGACAAAGGTTATAGCCTAAAGCCAATACACTGGTTCTAGTCTCAGCTTCTGTTGAATCAACAAGTGCCAAAGGTAATGGTGCAATAATAAGTGCAGCAGTAATCGCCATAATCAATTGAATGACTATTAACATGGCTAGGGGGGCAGTTTGCATAATAGCATAGACAGGAATTGCAACAGAAATAGCCATTATCAGCCCTGTCCCCATTACTCTGCGCCAGCCAAATATATCAGTGAAATACCCTGCTACAGGAATCAGTACAACTAGCAAACAAGATTTGAATATAGGTAACCAAACTTTAACTGACTCTGCGACTGATAAGTGCTTGATCAACATCTGGCTTGAAATATGGTAGGTATAAAAAATAACTGCTGGTGCCATAACCATCATAAACAGCTTAACAATAAGTTTATGATGTTTAATGAAGGCATCTTTTAATGGTTGATGACTAGCTGTGTGGTTAATTCGTGCTTTAATAGCGATAAATTCTGGTGTTTCTACAAGTTTGAATCGGTAATACAAGCACATTAACAGGGTAATACAACCAAAACCAAATGGAATTCGCCAGCCCCAAGCAACCAGCTGCTCCTCTGTTAGTGTTGTATTTAAAAAAGCAACAATAATAGTCGCTAGTATAACACCTGTTGTGGTGGTAACTTGGGCCAAACTACCATAAAACCCCCTTTTTCCTGGAGGGCTTGACTCAATCAAGAAAGTTACCATCGTAGGAAACTCACCACCAATGGCCATGGATTGTAACAACCGAAAAATAAGCAGTAGTAATGGTGCAGCTAAACCGATAGTTGCGTAGGTTGGCATAATAGCAACCCCTATCGAAGCGATAGCCAACAAACCACCTGACGCATATAAAGCTATTCGACGGCCATAAACATCTCCTATATGGCCAAATATTAGTCCCCCTAATGGCCTTGCAATAAATGAAATTGAAAAAATCGTGATTGTCATGATAAGCCCTGACTTGATATCCGCGTCAGGAAAAAAGACTTGGCTAAGTATGCTTGATAGACTGGCATATACGACAAAATCTAACCATTCAAATGCATTTCCTGCAACAACCATTGCTGCATACTTATTACTTAATTGCATTACTCCCTGCGACTCCTTGTAAAAAGTTCAGTTACACTCAACAACCTCAATAGCATTGCCCTCTGGATCATGCATAAAAAAGTAGTTGATACCTGTACGCCCATAGGTTACTTCAGTTGTTGAAACACTTAATTGATCATTTACCCATTGTTTTGCTGCCTTAATATCATCAACTGCTAAAGCAAAATGTACTAAACCAGGCTCTTTAAGCTTAATATCCCATCTTTTTACTCTTATACTTTTAATAGAGCCATTAAATTCAAATAGCTCTATCAAAGTCCCTTTTAAATTTAAGTGGGCTATTATAACTTCATCATCTTGATATGATTTTTGCAATTTAAACCCAAGTTTTATGTAGAATTCTTTTAATTTTTCTAAAGACTTACATGTTATGGCTATATGGTGGATTTGCTTGAACATATATTTGTTTACCCCATATCACTTACTTTACGCAATATATCTCCTTTTGAGTTAACTTGTAGCTTCTTTTTAATTTTCTGTATTGCAGCAGAAACACCTGCCTCTGTTACCCCCATTTCATGAGCAATAACTTTATACGGCAAATTGAACCTTAACTGATTAATATATTCTATTTCTCTATTTGTTAAGTTATAAATAGTATCAATGTATTCATGATTTGCTTCCTCTAACTTGCTAAATTGGGTTTTTATATCAATATCTGGTTCAAGATATATATTTGAATTATGCTCTGAAATAAGCTTGTCTACATAGTGTGTTAGTAAACGCATACAGTAGTTAAATTTATCAAAATTATTAGCAATTTCTTCATATAAAATATCTCCTGGTTGTCTGGAGCCAAGACTAATTACATTAGAGTAACTATCATACTTATGCACTATATCTAATTTATACAGTATCCCCCTGGTTTTTGCATGCTTTGCTTCTTCATGAAGCGACCCGTTAATTCTCCATGAGTGAAATCCAGGATTTATTCTCCTCACAATTTGATTTTGAAAACCAGTTTCCCAATATGAACGGTGCCATACATCATCTGAAGTAAAACAGACTATTCCCCTCTCATGTGATATATGATTAAACACCAGCTGTGTTATTGGTAACCAGCTCAGCTTTGTAGTAAGCCAAAAGTGCAGTCTCTTTGAATATGTAATTGATGGGTGAGTATTTGCTATGCGCATATATCCCTCTACTTATTAATAACTCCATTTCCTGATACAGCAGTAGGTTAAGCTATGTTGTACATAACAATGTAACGAGGGTTCAATTATATATGATATATTGCTTATTTCATATATGGTAATAAAAATAAATAGGCCATAAGTAGTGTTGCAATGCAGAAAGCTAACTATAGAATAGGGTTGACTTAACTTATGTAGGGGGTATTGGTACGTGCCTTGTAATAAACTTTATTATTTGTGTATCTTATGATTGAAAGCCAAATTTCCACTCAATTAGACAGTTTAATGCGTCGCTCTGGAGTGGATGAAAAAACACTCTCGAAACTCACTGGCGTACCCATAGCTACTATTTCACGGTTACTAAACAACCATTCCGCAAACCCAACAGTAAACACTTTAGTTCCAATAGCCAAGTTTTTTAATGTATCTATTGATCAACTATTAGGGCTGAATTCTACAAGAAATTCTCAACATACTCTCAACACCCTCAATGATCAGGCAGCAGCACTCTTACCTGTTATTGTCATGAGTGCTCTTAATCAGTATTTAAGCCAGCACGATACTACAGAGTGTAATAGACAGTTTGAGTGGATACGTACTGGTTACAGACTAGCAGGCCATGGCTTAGCAGTAAAAATAGATACTGACTTCTATAGCCCTTCTTTTCAAAAAGACTCTGTAATTATCGTTGATTGCGAAATTCAAGCACAAAACGGCGACATTATTTTGTTATCTAACCGCCTAGATGGTGGCTTTTATATTCGCCAATACTTTAGAGACAATAATGATGAGTTCATCAGGACAATTAACCCTGATATTGTCAAGACAGAAATACTTGATCAAACAACCACAAAAATACTAGGTGTAGTTGTAGAAACTCAGTTCTCATTTCGTGGTCTGGAGAAGCAAACATGTACATCAAAAAGTGTCTTTAATCAATTCTATGCATGGCTATGCAAATCCATAGGAATGAGTCAAGCATAGTGGCGGGATAACACTTATATCCCCCACTATATTGATAATTATGCAGCATTATCATTTTTACTATCAATGACAAGCATAGCAGGTAGACCAATTACAGTTATGCGCTCTAAACTGATTTTAAGCCAAGAGGGTTCAATAACCTGCTTAAGGTCTGTGTAAATAACATCTATGACTTGTTCTAAATAAGTGGTCTGTTTAGCAAATGCTTCCAAATAAGCTTTAAGTGAGTGTAACTCTACTAGCTTGTTATCTGGCGTGTATTCAATCGTTAGTGTACTTGTATAGGGCTTATTATCCTTTGCGCTTAAGGTAACTAATGGAATATCATGTAACCTGATCACAGGACAATGCTTTAGTTCACGAGGTACGGTATCAAGTAAGGAAGTTAATTCAAACTTATCAGTATAATACGGCAAAAAACTTCTGATTGATTGGTTCATAATTAAATTGAAACCTGTCTTTTTACGAATAAGTTATTAATTACTTTATAATTAGTATCCATTGAAAATGGAGTGAATTTTGTATTGATATCATATATATCAATATTTTCTTTGTATTTAATGTACTTTGCAATACGAGCAGTTAATGGTACGAATAACAGTTCAACAATGATTCTATATACAAATGAAGACAGTATTAGTGTAACTAGCTGACTGGCTGGTATAAGGCCAGCAAATGCGATAATTTTAAATATTATACAATCAAGGAGCATTGCTAACCCACTAGAGGTTAATACGCGAAACCAAATAGCTTGTCCCTTATAGGCTAACTTCATTTTCGCCAAAGCATAACTGTTTACAAATTCACTTATAAGAAACGATATTAATGATGCGATGGTTACACGTGCTGATGCATCAAAAATGGCTTCAAATGCTACTTGGTTTTCCCAGTTTTGAGCAGCAGGCAATGCAATTGCTATTTGCATTGCAATCACATGAAATAGTGAAACTAACATACCAGCCCAGATCATTTTTCGAGCATTTTTATACCCATAAACTTCAGTACAAATATCAACACAAACAAACGTGATAGGATAAACGATTAGCCCTCCAGCCAGTGTTAGACCAAATACACTAACAATTTTTGATGCAGCTAAATTAGCAGTTATTAATCCAGCTAAAAAAACCATGCCAATGATATGAAGATACTTATACTGTCTCGCTAAGTATGCCGTTTCAGTAACTTCTGGTTTGTTTCTGATATAAGCTAAACTACAAATGGTTACAATATCATCAATGCTAAAATCCTTTAACATATTTCTCTTTGAGTTCACTAAGTCTAATGCTCGAATAGGAAACTGTGCCCCTGGAGCATCATTTGTTTCCACAATCACTGTTTGCTGTCCATCAACATCACTAAGACTTGCTTTTATTTTATACAGGTTTGGTTCCGGTTTACTCTTGAACAGGTTAAACAATATTCTAAACTCCATTTAACTCATAGTATAAATATGTATCATTTTATAAACAGGTAGAAATACATCAAAACACTTATACATTATATGTCAACTGCTTAATTACCGAAAGTTAATATTTAACCTTAGAACACCTAAAACTCAAGGATATATTTATCATCAGCAGACGGTTAGTGTTGTATACATAGAGTCGTTTAAAAATATCTGCCAGCCCCACATTACAACATAAAGGTAATGTAGCTTGAGTTAATACCTTGAGACGTACTATAAAGTCGGATGAAATGAATACCATCAGTATGTGGGTAAAAGCCATAAGTACTGTAAATAAAGGATTCTTGAATCACTTATATTACTATACGGTATCCTTTGCTACCGATTTTTTAGTAAATCTTTTCCATAAAGCGATTCCTGCACCTAGGCTATAGACAGCAATAGCATAACTAAATTTTAGATTCCTTACTAACTAAACATTTTAATCGGAAAATCATCTGTCTATTAAAACTTATACAACCATTATGGGCTGCAGTCATTATCGTTTTGAATCGGATAAACTATTCCTTTATATATTTATTTTATTGTTGAGCAAACCAACCATTATTACAATTATATTACTGTAATTCATATTCTTTATATATTGATAATAAACCGTGTATCCATTTATAGTAGACACACGACAGAGGAAGCGGTCAGGCGGTACTGTCGCCTATCAACGTAAGTTTCAGCCTAACTAATAAACCACACCATTAGGTAGTGCTGCTCTTGTTGTATATGACTAACTTAATGACTACCCGCTGTTGTAATGGACTCAGTTCCCTGGGTTCATTTCTTAATCCTTAATCTTAACATTTGTAGAGTGTGTCTATTTAACGACATATTGGATACTCTGGTTTGAGGGGCTTTGGCCCCTCCTTTTTAAAATTTTATTTATAATAATAATTAATGGGGTAATTACATGCGGTCTCCATTGCCTGATGAATTAGCCACAATTACTACCTGGCCACGTTTAAAACGCTACCGGTATTTTTTTGAAGAAGCCATTAGAACCAACCACATTTGGACACTGTATAAAAATAGGTGGGCGAGAACAGAAACCAATGGCTATCATACGTTTCCACTTTGGCCAAGCGAAGCGTTTGCAACCATTTGTGCGATTGAAGAGTGGCATCAATACAAGCCGATTCAATTTACTGTAGAAATTGTTTTAACTGAAGTGATTCCCATGTTAGATAATAGTTTGCTATTTCCATCCATTTTTCAAACACCGACTGATAGCGGCTCAGTGATTAATACTCAATTATTAAAAGATGAGTTGCTGCAGTTGATGTAATTAAAAAAATTCGACAATTTTCTCGTTGGGTCGTAGGGATACTATGTCCCTTTTTTCCAGGTTGAGTTGTCCTGGCCTTTTTAGTCCTTGGTTAATTTTTCGATGATAGCCTCTAATTCTTCATCATTATTGAATGCCAACACTATATACCCACCTAGTTTATTGCTCTTCGGTTTTTTGCCTCGGTTAACGACCGCGGTAAAGCCAGTTAGGTAAGAGAGCTGCTTGCCTAACTGGTCGTCAGCGGCTGTCTCCCACTTTAATAGCGAGTCGCTTTGGTCGAGTAATAGCACTTCATCAGCCAGGTCACGACTAGACCACTTCTTCACATAAGCCAACTTTATCAGCTGCATTTGCTGGTAAATACTTTTAACTGTTACTAAATGCCGCAGATGAGCAGACGATAGCGGATATTTATCGAGCAGCGCTTTAATTTTCGGATGCAATTGATCAAACCGTAACAAGTGAGACACTTCTGCCCGTGAGACTTTCAAACGCACGGCAATGTCAGTTTGCGACAACCCCTGAGTCTTTAGTTTCTTACACCGTTTTACAGCCAGCCAAATGTCATTCATATCGAATTGTTAATCAAAATAATAGTGTGTAGCACTGCTACATACTATTATGACATTGGCTTATGCTTTATTCGATAGCTGTTGCCATTTTTTTAAAACTCAGCGCCCTGCTTTTGGGCTTCCCTTGTTAAATCGATGCATAGCTACCCCATCAAATGACTTTTTAAGGTAGCCGGTATTGTTAACGTGAAAGTGACTGGTTTTCAATTAACTGCAGCTCAAGCCGCCGCTGTTCGAGTAATGCCCGAGTCTCACGGTATTGTTGGTTAAGCCGTTGGTGTTGTTTTTCGAGTACCCGGACCTCTTTTGCGACAATGGCTACCTGTCGTTGACTGGGCTCTGTTCCTAAAAACTCGTCTTTATGGGCACGCAATACTGATAGCTTGGGCTGTGAACGGCTGTAATGGGCGGCCTGTATTAACAGTTCATCATATAAAATACGATTTTTTTGGCGACAAAACCGGTGGACGCTATCACGTAAAGCACCATAATGCAGGTTATGAATTTTAGCTAAATCGACGGGGCGTGCACCGTTTAAGATTTCGATTGATGCTTCAATAAAAGCTGGATTCATAGATTCAACTCCTCATCCAATTAATGACACAGCTTCATTCCCGTCCTATCTTTCCCCTGGTTTATCACTGATAAAAAAAATACTGCGAAGTTTTTATTTATTTCTGCAGAGTGGTTAAACCATGCAACACTCGTGGCTAACACTATATCAGTGACAAGAGAAAACATATCACCACGCGAAACGAATTTAAATAGTTGTGATTAAAAAATATAAAGGCATGTCCTTAAAAAATAGTTTAATCGAGAATAACATTGTATTTTACTTTTGTTTTTATGAGTTATTTAAAAAATACCCTCTCGATATTATTAACCATTTAAATGTTAATTATTCGGTATGAAAATTTGTACCATTCTGAAAATTTAGCACCTAAACCCAATACTGATTTATCCTTATTTGAGTCAATGGGTTTGACCATTCAGGAAGCAGTGGCTCACGATGCAGGTAATGTCATACGGCACTACCTGGATGCGCAAGGTCAGTGTGTCCCTGGGGTTTATCGAAATCTCCCTGCCGAGGATTACCATCAGGCACCCGCGTATTCTCATAGCCAATTAAAAGTGTTAATTAACCAATCCGCTAAGCATTTTTATCATCAATTTATTGATACAGATAAAAAGCCAAATAATCAAAAGCCGGCTAACTACTTAACGACAGGTGAATTTATTCATGCCCTGTGTTTAGAACCTGATCAAGTTTATCACCGTTACTATTGTGACTTAGCCATAGAAGATTACCCCACTGCCCTTAAAACAACTGCGGATATTGACCAAGCATTAGTCAAGCTCAATCAGCCCAAAACTAAAGCTGGTGAAAGAAAGGCAGATAAAGTCTCTCGATTATTATCCCTGGATCCTAATATCAAAGTATGGGATCAACTAATGCTTGACCATCAGCAGCAACCTGAACACCGACACAAGACGCCTATAGCAAAGCATACCTGGTTACAGGCCCATCAAGCTATCAACGCTATCTATGAACGACCAGAAGCACGAGAAGTGCTTTCTGCAGGCATCAGTGAGCTGTCATTATTCACTACCTGCCCTATCACCCAACTACCCCTTAAATGCCGTATAGACTGGCTAACCCCTACCCTCAATTTATGGGACTTAAAAACAGCGGATACCGCTAACCCAATACTGTGGAGATCCAAAGCAGCTAAATATGGTTATCAGCATCAGGATGCGTTTTATCGATATGTGTTCGAGATGTGTACAGGACTATTACCTAGCGGATTCGATTTTTTAGTAGTGGAATATCAAGACGTAGGGATTTGTGAGTCGATCACGTTTAATGAGGAAACTAAACAGTTAGCTGATGAGCAAGTGATTCAAGGGTTACTCAAACTCAAAAACTGTTTAGAAAATAATCACTGGCCAGGCTATACCGATGCTGGCACAACCATATTGAATTTAACTCCTTGGTTATCAAAAGTACGACTATGAACCATGACTCCCCTACCCCACCACAACCAACTTACATTCAAGCCATTATTAAAACGGAAGCACGTTTTAAGCACATTGTTGAGCATCACCAGTACAATCTGAATTATCAGGAAGAAGCACAGTTTGCTAAGACACAGATTGAGCAATCAACGAAATTACAACACTGCACACCGCAATCGATACACGACAGCTTATTGCAAGCAACCAGTTTAGGTTTAACGCTCAACCATCAAAAGAAACTGTGTTACCTAACACCCAGGTATAACAAAGAGCTTCAAGTTTTAGAGTGTAAGCTGGACATCACTTATCACGGGCTTTATACCCTTGTATTAGAAACTGGTGTTGTACAGTTTGTGGTCGCAGAAAGAGTGTTTGAAGTTGATATTCAAAATGAGGGATTTGAGTATCTGGGACCACTAGAGCCCCCTAAACACAAAACAAACCCTTTTTTAACTGATCAGGAAAAAGGCAACTGTATTGGTGTGTATTGTGTGGCTAAATTATCCACTGGCGATTATATGACAACTTATATGACACAAGCTGAATTGACTGCCTGTGCTCAACAAAATGGATTCAATAGTAGTGTTTGGTCAGGCCCCTTTCGTGGAGAGATGGAAAAGAAAGCTTGTATCAAGCGCGCTTTTAAGCTTTGGCCAAAATCTCAAGACCAAAGTAGTCGACTTAGTAAAGCTGTCGAATTGCTCAATACATAATCAGAATACGACAATATCAAGTTCTATCTGTTGTAGAGTGTATTTTATATAAACATTCATACAATAGTTTGTGTGTTTACAGTGTTTTATTCTTGTTTTTATACTCTTGTTTTTCTTGTTTTGTATAGCGCTACATGCCAGACATATCAACGGATTTATGAATTTTATAGCTTGTTATTGTTGACTAAACGACTTGCTTTAATTGACCGAAAAGCTTGCTTTTGTTGACTAAACGACTTGCTTTAATTGACCGAAAAGCTTGCTTTTGTTGACTAAACGACTTGCTTTTGTTGACTTACTCATTTACTGTTTTATTAAACAGCTTGCTATTGTTGACTATAATATAGTCAATGCCTAAAGTAACTTGGTTTTGTTGACTACTGAATTATTAGAACTTTAACCACTTGCTTTGGTTGACTTGGTGCTTCATATTTTATTCATGATTGCTTGTTTAAGTTGACTCATATTAGCAATATTTTGAAAACACTTGTTCTCGTTGACCATTTATCTTTGTCTATTAAAAGCTAATCATGTTAATTGGTAACAGTTATAGGAGATGAACGCTTTGGCACAAAACAATCTGGTAGTAAAGAGAAATGAGCTTATTGAAGGTAACTACTCTCTTTCTGCTGTTGCTCAGAAAGTAGCAGCAGCAGTTATAGCTAAAGTAAATCCTGAAGCTGAAAGTTTGCCAACGATTAAATTATCAGCACGTGAAGCAATTGAACTACTTGGTATATCAAAGCAGTTCTTCTATCGTGAAATGGATAAAATAACTGATGAGTTAGGAAGAATTCTTATTAGGCATAAACAGCTTGATGAGAAAAAGTTGGTTAAGTCGAACTTCTTTCTAAGGAGCACATATGATGATACTGATAAATCAGTAACTTTTGAGTTTCACCCAGACATAGAACCCTATATACGTGATTTCCGTAGGAATTTTACAAAATATCAAATTCGGCAAATTCGAAATCTAAATTCAAAGTATTCAATTCGAGTATATGAGGTACTTAGAAAGTACCATCCCATTAAGTGTAGTAGGCCTGAATCATACTATGAGGTTGGTATTGATGAGTTTAGAGCAATGATGGGTATCGCTGATGGTAAACACGAAAGAATAAGTAACCTGAGAGAGTATGTTTTAAAGAGAGCAGAGAGGGAACTTACTGAAAAAACTGATCTAACCTTTAAATTTAAAATGCTTAGAAAGGCAAGGAAAATCAGTAGCATAAGATTTACTATTTATCATAATCAGCAGAACATAAAGCAAGAAACTACTAACCTTAATGAGCCTGAAGTATTTACTGAGCAAGAAGAACAGCTATTTATTGATTTGAATACAGTAATTAAAGGAATTGATGTTAGAGAAGTGAAAGCTGCCCTGAAGGTCTACTCCATTGAAGTTCTTCAGGAGGCTATGTTCATGTACTTTTTAGCCCAAACTCGAGGGCGTGATATTAAAAACCCTAAGTCATATTATTTTGGTATTTGCAAAAAGTTGAGTGATCAGCATGAGCCAGCACAGAATAAAACAACGACTAGACAGCTAGCTGACGAGTTGTTAGATGAAGGATGGGCTAAAGAATTAGTAGATGAGTTAGCTGACGAGGATGTAAATATCGAACTCAGGTCAGGTGGATTTTAAATGCGCATATAAACCAAAACCGAATATTCATAGTTTTATTTAATGGGGATTTTAAATATCCCTTTTTTTGTCCTTACCGTTTTTACAAACTGTAGTCTATACCTGTCTTCTGGCAACAGTTTTAGTATAAAAGTTAACCATTCCAATATATAAACTAGTTTATAAAACCAAAAAACTTATATAAATTGTATTTATATGTTATACATTATATAAGTACATATGTTTTTAACTAGGACTACGTAGATGACTGCTTTTGACTCTCCCTATCATAACTATATTACAAACGTTGAAAAGATAACCAGTCGTGGCGAAGGGCTTCTCAACAATATTCAGTCAGCTTTAGCAAAAAAATCTAACAGCCAACTTAGTGATAATGATAAAGAAGTTTTGCAGATTACAAGTCGATCTCTTAATAGAAGGTTTAGAGGTCATGAAGCAGCAAATCTTGTTGGTGTCACTACAGCAGCTATTTATACAGCTGAGAAAGATGGAAAGTTACCACCACCTAAGTTAAAGGAAAATGCAGCCGGTGTTAGAAATGTTAGGGCTGGCTACACTCTTTCTGAGCTAAACCATATGAGAGAGGTTTTTGGCACATTACCTCATAAAGCTGATGATGAAAGTGCAGTAACACTTGGTTTTTTGAATCTTAAGGGGGGAGCCTGGAAAACTACTCTTGCTTTGTTATTTGGTCAACATTTAGCAACTTTAGGTTATAGAGTTTTATTCGTTGATACAGATCCTCAAGGTACTTTGAGTTTTTTCATGGGGTGCAGGCCAGATACTGACTGTGACTATTCAGATACTATTGCCCCATATGTTGTAGGAGATGAAGAAACTATAAATGAAAAAGGATTTGAGTTTGGTTCACTCCATTATGCTATTAGAAACACTCATTGGCCCAATATTGATTTAATTCCAGGGAGCTTATCTATCTCATCAATAGATATGCAACTTCCTCACTTAATTTCAGCTGCATCTACTATTGAAGAAAAGCAATACTACTTCCAATTAATTCGCAATGGTATTGAGTCGGTTAAAAAAGATTATGATGTAGTTATAGTTGATGGAACGCCAAGTTTGAACACACTAACTATGAATGTGTTTTCTGCTTGTGATGTTGCTATTGTTCCCTGTCCTGCTCAAATGGCTGACTTTGCAAGTACAATGCAATTTTTCAACACTATTGGTGAAACCGTTCAATTCTATGAAGAAGGTAACTTCTCAATACCTGTACCAGATATCAGAGTTTTAATAACAAAATTTGCAACTGCTGGCTATGCAGATTGGATGGCTAAAATAATACGTCAAACATTTGGTGATTTAACTCTACATAATGTGGTCAAAAAAACCGATGAAGTAGGTAAAAAAGGAACTAAAATGACAACCATTTATGAGGAAGATTTAAAAGAAGCAAGCAACCGGAAAGGTATCAAGTCAGCCTTAGATATGTATGAAAAACCTTTCAACGAAATACTCACAGATGTCATTTTTCCATTTTGGCCTTCAAAGTCAAAAGAAAATATAAAAGAACAGTCTTCTATTGCTAAAACACTTGAAACTGAGGGGGTTTTATAAATGAGCAAAGACTTACTTGATCTTGATGATGTAACTGCTGAAGTAGCAGAAGAAAAGCCGAAGAGAAGCTCTTTTGGTAAGAAGTTTATGGGAGTAAACCCAGCTTCAATGTTAGCTGGTAAGGAAAGTGCTCCTCATATGGTTGGTGAGAAACTGAAAGCTAAAGATAATGAAATAGAACAGCTCAAAGAGCAGCTTAAACAAGCAAGTGGCTCTTCTAGTGCAATAGAGCTTCGAATGCCTTTTTCAGGCAAAAGTGTTTCGTTTACCCTTAGAGAAATTGAACCCAGTTTAATTGATGTAAGCACTATAAATCAGCGTATTCAGTCACTTTTAAATGATGCTGCAGTATCAGATATCCTTCCGGATATTAGAAAAAATGGACAGTCAGAACCAGGCTACTTACGTCCAACTAAAGATGGACGGTTTGAACTAATTGCTGGCTCAAGAAGGCTTTACTGTATTAAGCAAATTCCTGGCAGAAAGTACTTGGCTCTTGTCGGTGATGTTCCTAATGAAGATATTAGGCATTTATCTAGAGTTGAAAATAAACAACGACCAATATCTGCCTATGAAACTGCAATGAGTTTTTATAACGATATAAATGCTGGAATATACAAAACTTGGGAGCAGTTGGCTGAAGTTGAAGATATAGCAAGAAGCACTGCATTTCGATATAAAAGACTAGTAGAACTTCCAGAAGTGTTTGTGCAACTATTTACCAGCCCGAATGATATGTCAGTAACGGCAGCTGATTGGATAACTAGTGCTTTAAAAAAGGATGATAGAACTAAAGCACACCTCCTTAGTAAAGCGAAAGATATGCTTGATGATAAGGTAAACAAAATAAGTAATGGCTATAAACTTTTATCTGCTGAGCTAGTTCTTAAAGAACTAAAGCGCTCTCTATTGGAGGGGGGGAAAACAACGCCAACTAGGAAGAAGCCAGTAGTATATAAAGCAAAAGGTACACCGAAATTCAAGCACAGCCTTGCTTCCAATAATAACAGTAAGTTTGAAATTTTGGATGCAAGTTCAGAAGAAATTGATAAAATTAAAGCGTTCTTAGTTAAAATGTTTAAGGCTGAGGCTCAGTAAAGAAGTCCCAACTGGGACTTCTTGTATAAATATTATCCTGTATTGTTTTAAGTTATTGATTTTAAAGTAGAAAAAAATAATTATTTCTATGTATTAAGGGGAAAATTTTTCCCCTTAATACATAGAAACCTCTGGTGCAGTTTCTATATTCCCATACTCTAGTGGTTCATCTACTAAGTATGAAGGAGTAGGGGAGGGGGACTCTTGAAAACGCTCTCTCCTTTTCAACGGCAGTTGTTTACCATCTATCTTAGTCGCGTTATCTAGTAAGGTTTTGAGCGGCTCAAGTTCTTCAACAGTTGATGGACTAGTTAGCGCATTCATAACTGCATCAGTTATTACGACAGGTGACTCTTTAGCAAAATCAGCAAACAGTGAATGCCTTTGTTGAGTAGTTTCTTCAATAGACTGTTTAAGCTTGTTGTTATCATCAGCCAGTGTTGTATGTTCTTGGTGCAAGTGATCATACAGTGCTTGCAGTTTTACCAATTCA